>NZ_JBSFGK010000103.1:0-25230 GCF_053596495.1 Kitasatospora sp. NPDC001683 | reverse complement strand
TACCCATCGGCCCCGAGGACCACATCGGCATCCGCCACACCGGCGGCACCACCGGCATCCCCAAGGGCATCCTGAGCCTGCACGGCCCCTACCGCGACATGTTCGAGGTCGCCTTCGCCGGCCGCCCCGAGGACGAGCCGCCCCGCCTGCTCGCCGCCACCTCGCTCGCCCACCTCGCCGGCGTCCTCTGCGACGTGGCGCTCCAGCGCGGCGGCTCCGTCGTCCTCCAGCGCTCCTTCGAGCCCGGCGAGGTGCTCGCCGCGATCGAACGCGAACGCATCACCGACATGTGGGTGCTGCCCCCGCTGATCTACCAGCTGCTCGACCACCCGGCCATCGGCCGCACCGACCTGTCCAGCCTGCGGCGGCTCGACTACGGCGGCTGCGCCTCCTCCCCGACCCGGATCCGCGAGGCCGTCAAGGTGTTCGGGCCCGTCCTGGTCAGCCTCTACGGCATGTCGGAGGCGCAGAAGATCGCCGTCCTCACCCCCGCCGAGCACGCGCGGTTCGGCGAGGACGGTCCGCTCCCGGTCGGCCGACCCTTCCCCGACGTGGAGGTGGAGATCCGAGCCGCCGACGGCACCGTGCTGCCGAACGGCGAACAGGGCGAGGTGCACGTCCGCTCGGCCACCCTGATGGCCGGGTACTGGAAGCAGCCCCAGCTCACCGCGCAGGTGCTGCAGGGCGGTTGGCTGAACACCGGCGACATCGGCTACTTCGACGCGGACGGCTACCTCTACCTCGCCGACCGCCTCAAGGACCTGATCATCGTCGTCGGCGGCCACGTCTACCCCACCGAGGTCGAGGACCTGCTGCTCACCCACCCGGCCATCGCCCAGTGCGCCGTCTACGGCGTCCGCGACGACCAGCAGGCCGAGCACGTCCACGTCGCCGTCGTCCCCGCCCAGGGGCAGCAGCCGCAGCTGGACGAGGTCCGCGCCTTCGTCACCGCCAACAAGGGCCGCATCTACGCCCCCGAGGCCCTGCACCTGGTGGAGGCCATCCCACTGACCTCGGTCGGCAAGCCGGACAAGAAGCGCCTCCGCGAGGCCTTCGCGGGCTGAGACCGCCCGGGCATCACCGAACCCCTACGGAACCCCGCCCGGATCGCCACCCGGTTTCACCCCAAGGCGGGGTTTGGCTCAATGGACCACCGGCCGGGTGCCGAGGAGCCAATGGGGGTGGCGGCGCTGAGGGCCGCCACCCCTCCCCCTCTCCTCCGCCCTCCCCTCTCTCCTCTCCCCGACGGTCGGTGTTCACCGCTCAGCGGCGGCGGCATCCAGGCAGCACTCCACGAAGTCCCGCACCACCGGGCTCCCGTCGTCCGCCGGGGACCAGGCCACCCCGATCCGGCTCGGGCTCACGCCGCTCACGGGCCGGTAGGTGATCCCCGGCCGGGCGTAGAAGCGGGCGGTGGACTCGGGGCCGAGAGCGATGCCGTAGCCGTTGGCGATGGCGCTCAGCCAGTCGTCCGGGTGCTCGACGACGGCGCCGAAGCGGACCGGGTGCCCCTCCCGCTCGTCGGCGGCGACCCAGTAGTCCCGCCAGCGGCCGGTCTCGGCCGGGGCCGCCACGAAGGGCTCGTCCCACAACGCACGGAACGGGACCACCTCCAGCGCGGCCAGCGGGTGCGCCGACGGCAGGGCGACCCAGCGCGGCTCGCTGAACAACTCGGCCACCCGCAGCCGCTCCTGCCCGGGGAACGGCAGCCGCAGCAGCGCCACGTCCGCCTTCCCGGCGGCCAGGCCCGCGGTCGGATCCGACCAGGCCGTGTGCCGCATCTCGACCCGCCAGCCCGGGTGGCGGGCGGTGAACCCGGCGACGATGCCCGGGGTCGCCTCGTTGGCGGCGCTGGCCAGGAAGCCGACCCGCAGCACCTGCTCCGCCCGGCTCGCCGCGCTCCTGGTCTCCCGCAGCACCGCGTCCCAGTCCGCCAGCAGCCCCGGCACCCGCGCCGCCAGGCTGCGTCCGGCCACGGTGAGCGCCATCCCGGCCCGGGACCGTACGAACAGCTGCACGCCGAGCAGGTTCTCCAGCTGCCGGATCTGCTTGGTCAGCGCGGGCTGGGAGACGTACAGCCGCTCCGCCGCGCGGGTCAGGCTGCCGTCCTCGGCGACGGCGGCGAAGGTGCGCAGCAGCCGGATGTCCACATCCATTCCTCCAGGTTATGGAAGCAGGTATTGGACGCAAGGGGAGCGCCCCGAAGAGGCTGGGTGGCGAGGCGGAACCCGTCCCGGCCCCGCCCCGATCCCCTAACCCGATCCCCCACCCCGATCCCCCCGCTCCGGCACGAAGGAAACCCCATGTCCAGCGCCCTGGTCATCGTGACCGCCCTCGCCATCGCCGCCAACGGCGGGATCGCCGCCGCCGACCTCGCCAGGGCCGAGTTCGTCCTGGCCAACTCCGCCGAGGTGAACGTCAAACCGGAGTGGGTCCCGTGGCTGGCCGCGCTCAAGCTGGCCGGGGTCGTCGGGCTGCTGATCGGCCTGGTCGCCTTCCCGCCGCTGGGCCTCGCGGCCGCGCTCGGGCTGGTGCTGTTCTACGTCGGGGCGGTGGTCACCCACGTCCGCGCCGGTGTCATCCACAACATCTACTTCCCCGCCGGCTACCTCGCCCTGGCCGTCGCGACCCTCGCCCTCACCCTCGCCCGCTGAGACCTCCGGGGGCCTACACCACCGCCGCGCACACCTTGGCGCTGCCGTCCAGCACGCCCACTCGGCGCCGTACCGGCCGCTGTGCGCCGGGCGGTCGGCCTGGACGGTGACGACGGCGGTGATCGCCATGATGACGTTGGCGGTCTTCGGCACCCGCCCGGCGGACACCTATGCATACTGCAACGAGCTCAGCCGTCAGTAGGTCACAACCACCGTCCGGGCACCGGGCACCACGCGGACCGACCCGTTCCGCACTCGCTACAGCTTCGCGAGGAACTCCCGTACGACGGCGGCGAGTTCGTCAGCCGCACCGATCGGCAGCAGGTGGTCGCCGGCCAGCTCGACGGCGACCGTGCCGGGGCGGCGGGTGACGGCCTCGGCGGCCTGCTCGGCCGGGATCACGCCCTCGGTGCCGCGCACCAGCAGGGCGGGGCAGTCGGTGGCCGTCCACTCGGCCCAGTGGTCGCCGTGGACGAGTTCCTCGGAGTCGTACATGTCCTTCGGGTGGAAGGGCAGCCGCCAGCTGCCGTCCGCGTTCTCCCGCAGCCGGTCGGCGAAGTACGGGGCGGCGGGGCCGAGTGCGGCGACCAGCTCGTCCCGGCTCGGCGCGTCGTACGGCAGGCCGAGCAGGAACGCCAGCGGGTGCGGGCCCTCCAGGCCGAGCACCAGCGGGGCCTCGATGTTGACGATCGCCTCGACCCGCTCGGGGTGCCTGGCGGCGAACTGGTAGGCGTTGATCCCGCCCAGCGAGTGGCCGAGCAGCACCGCCTTCGCCAGCCCGAGGTGGTCGAGCAGCGCCTCGACGTCGGCGAGGTAGCCCTCCCGCGAGTAGTCCGCCGCCCGCTCCGACTCGCCCTGACCGCGCTGGTCGGGCGCGATCACCCGCCAGTCGGCGCCGAGTTCACCCGCGAGCCGGGCCCACACGGCGCCCTCCGACAGGTGCCCGTGCAGGGCGACCAGCGGCCGGCCCGTCCCGCCGAAGTCCAGGTAGGACAGTCGGCGGCCGTCGATGGCCAGTTCATCGCGGACGGCTTCGGCAGTGCTGGCGGCGGCGTTGGTGGCGTCGTTCATTTCCGGTTCCCCCTTGTGGAGCGATTGACGTGATCACCATACTCGGAGTTAGCACGCACGTGCAAGACATTTGTTCAATACGAATGTACAAGACATGTGTGCAATACACTTGTCCAAGACACATGCGCAAGACATCCGTCCAAAGGAGCCGCCCGGATGCCCGACCACCCGCCGCACGACTGGACCGCCACCGAGCAGCGCCTCTGGCACGCCTACCGCCGCGGCGAACGGCTCGACCTGCGGGACGGCGCCCCGCAAGGCGCCGACGACCCGGCCCGCTCCGCCGACTGGCCGTCCGAACGCGCCGTCCGGGCCGAGGCATTGACCCACCTGCTGCTCCAGCCACCGCCCGCCGAAGCCGGCCGGATCGCCCGCCTCGACCTCCAGGGCGCCCGCATCACCGGCCGGCTCGACCTCACCGGCGCCCGGATCGGCGCCCCCGTGAAACTCAAGGACTGCGCCTTCGCCGAACGCGTCCTACTCGACTACGCCGAGATCACCTGGTGGAACCTCGACGGCGCCCACCTCCCCGGGCTGGACGCCGAAGGCCTGCGCGTCGACCTCTGGCTCGGCCTGCGGGACGCCACCGTCACCGACGAACTCTGGCTCCACGACGCCCGCATCACCGGTGGCCTCGACCTCAGCCGCACCACCCTGCGCGGGGACGACGGCTTCGCCCTGATGGGCAAGCAGATGACCATCGACGGCGGCCTGCGCGCCCAAGGCCTGCGTGCCGAAGGCGAGTTGCGGCTCTCCCGGGCCCGCATCACCGGCACCCTCGACCTCACCGGCGCGCTCCTCACCGCCACCGACGGCGGCGCCGCCGACCTCGAGGACCTGCACGCCCGCCGGGTGCTCCTCGGCCTCCACCCCGACTCCACCGGCACCCTCACCCTCGCGGCCGCCGAACTCGGCACCCTGGTCGCCGATCCGGCCCGCTGGCCCGCCGGCTGCACCCTCGACCTCATCGCGACCGCCTTCACCGGCCTGGAACCCACCGCCGGCTGCCCCGCCCGGGCCCGGCTCGGCTGGCTGGCCGCCCACGTCACCGCGCCCTCCCCCGCCCTCCACGCCCGCGTGGCCGCCGCCTACCGCCAGGCCGGGCAGGAACAGGCCGCCCGGGACGTCCTGATCCGCAAGGAGCGCCTGCGCCACCAGGCCCTCGGCCCGGCCGGGAGGGCCTGGGGCCTGCTCCTCGAGGCCGTCGTCGGCTACGGCTACCGCCCCGCCCGCGCCCTGCTCTGGCTTCTCCTCCTGTTGGCCGGCGGCACCAGCTACTTCGCCCTCACCGGCCCGCCCCGCGCCGTCAACCCCGGCGGCGGCCCCGCCTGGGACCCTCTGCTCTACGCCACCGACCTGGTGGTCCCCTTCCTCGGCCTCGGCCAGCGCGCCGCCTGGGACCCGGGCGGCGCCGCCAAGGCGGTGGCGCTGGCGCTCACCGTCGCCGGCTGGGTCCTCGCCACCGCCGTGGCGGGCGGCGCGGCACGGGTGCTGAACCGGAGCAGCTGAGGCCCGGCCAGGTGCTGGTCAGGGCCCCGGTCAGGCCCCGGTCAGGCGGCCCCGAAGTGCCGTTTGGTCCGCGATCAGGGTCCGCGGGAAGGCCTTGTTCGGGAGGTCCGTCAGTGCCGGCTGGCGGGCGAGTAGCGAGTTCAACTCGAAGGCGAAGGTCCAGGTGAAGCGGGGAGCTGAGGTCGCTCAACTCGCAGATCACCGCCGCCGCCCGCCCTTCACTCCCCTCAAGCCCCGCCTGCTACGCCGCCTCCTGCGACCCTGTCGACTACGCTTCGACGGACCGTCAATCCACCGTGGGGGGAAGCCATGGGCAACGAGATCAGCGGCAACGTCACGATCACCGGCCAGGTCATCCAGTCGACCAGCGTCACGCTCGGCGGCACCGACCCCGACGGACCCGCCCGGGCGTCGGAGCACCTGGCGAAGGCCATCACCGACGACCTCGACACCCTGGGCGCACCGGTACAGCTCACCCGCGGCGAATACCGCGCGCTCCTGCGCCTGCTCGCCCACCTCGACGACACGAACGCCCCGGAGGCCGCCCCCGCCCTGGAACTCGCCGACCGCCTCCGCGGCCGCTGACCCGCCCGGGCGCCGGGCACCTCGGCCAGGGCCTGCCCAGCGGATCTCGCCGGGCGCGTGACGCCGGGCAGGCCCTACCCCTCCTCCCGCCCGCGGAACGCCCGCCGGTACTCCCTCGGCGCCACGCCCACCCGTGCCACGAACACCGGCCGCAACGACACCGCCGAAGCGAAGCCACACCGCGTCGCGACGGTGTCGACCGGCAGGTCCGTCTCCTCCAGGAGGCGTTGGGCGGTGAGGATGCGCTGGTCGAGGAGCCAGCGCAGCGGGGTGGTGCCGGTGGTGGTGGTGAAGTGGCGGGCGAAGCTCCGCTCGGACATCAGGGCCGCGGTGGCCATCCGCCGGACGTTCCAGGGGGTGTCGAGGGAGGCGAGGATCTCGGCGCGGACGCGGGCGAGCGGGTCCTCCTCGTCGACCGGAGGCACCGGGCTGGGGATGAACTGGGCCTGGCCGCCGGCCCGGAAGGGGGCGGTGACCATGGCGCGGGCGATGGTGGCGGCGGCCCGCTGGCCGTGGGCGGTGCGGACGAGGTGGAGGCAGAGGTCGATGCCCGCCGCGACGCCGGCCGAGGTCCACAGGCCGTCGCCACCGGTGAACAGCACTTCGGGGCGGACGGTCACCGCCGGGTGACGGCGGGCGAGTTCGGGGGCGAGGGCCCAGTGGGTGGTGGCCTCGCGGCCGTCGAGCAGCCCGGCTTCGGCGAGGACGAAGGCGCCCGCGCAGAGGGAGGCGATGGGGACTCCGGCGGAGGCGACGGCCCGCAGGGCGTCCAGGACTTCCGGGGGCCGCCGGGCGGCTGGATCCTCGACGCCCGGGACCACCACCAGGTCGCAGGCCGTCAGTGCGTCCAGTCCGAGGTCCGGGACCCGTTCCAGCCCGCCACCCAGCCGCACCCGGGCCCCGGCCGGCCCGCAGACCCGCAGGTCGAAGGCGGGCACGCCGGGCCGGGTGGCCCGGTTCGCCCACACCTCGCCGATCACCGCGTAGTCGAAGGCCCGTACTCCGTCGAAGATCAGGCAGCCCACAGTTCGCATGGCAGGAATCTATCGATGGCCGGCATTCCTGCCCATCACAGCCGCCGGGCGATGAGGGCAACTATGAACCACATGACGAACACCGACGCCTTCGACGCCCCGCTCACCCTCGACCCCGACGCCGTCCTGCTCCTCATCGACGTCCAACGGGGCTTCGAGGACCAGGACTTCTGGGGCCCGCGCGACAACCCGGACGCCGAGCAGCGGATGGCCGAGCTGATCGCCGCCTGGCAGGCGACCGACCGCCCGATCGTCACCGTGCAGCACGCCTCCCGGGTCGGGCCGCTGGTCGAGGGCACGCCCGGCTACGAACTCAAGGACTTCGTCGCCGGGATCACCCCCGAGCTGCACATCACCAAGACCGTGAACAGCGCCTTCTACGGCACCCCCGACCTGCACGCCTGGCTCCAGCAGCGCGGCACCCGGCAGCTGGTGATCACCGGGATCATCACCAACGTGTGCAACGAGACCACCGCCCGGATGGCCGGCAACCTCGGCTACGACGCGATCTTCCCGACCGACGCCATGCACTCCTTCGACATGACCGGCCCCGACGGCACCACCGTCCCCGCCGCCGACCTGGCCCGCGCCACCGCGACCACCCTGCACGCGATGCGCTTCGCCAAGGTGGTCACGACGGAGGAAGTCCTGCGCGCCGCTAAGGCCTGAACAGCGGCTCGTACGGGTTGCCCTCCTCCGCGTTGAGCAGCACGTAGGACGGCCCGAGGCCGAAGGCGACCTCCCGCAGCCGCGCCAAGGCCTCGGCCACCGTGGGGACTTCGAGCCCGAGCGCGGCGGCGGCCGCGTCCCGGTCGGCGAACAGGTCCGGCTCGTCCTCCAGGTACTGTTCGGCCGCCTCCGCGCTCTC
This sequence comes from Kitasatospora sp. NPDC001683, assembly GCF_053596495.1. Lineage (NCBI taxonomy): Bacteria > Bacillati > Actinomycetota > Actinomycetes > Kitasatosporales > Streptomycetaceae > Kitasatospora > Kitasatospora sp. NPDC001683. Next base: position 17,509 of record NZ_JBSFGK010000103.1, on the reverse strand, counting down.
CTCCTCGGTCAGCCGCACGCAGTCGCGCCACCACGGCACCGCGAGCAGCAGCCGGACCATCTCCTCCAGCCCGACGGCCATCACCGCCGCGCCGCCCTCGGAGTCGGCGTACAGCACGGGCCGCTCGTCGCCGCCCTCACCGCACAGGAAGAAGGTGCCGCCCGCGCCGCACTTGGCCACCTCCTCCAGGCCCTCCCCGGAAGCGAGCACGACCTCCTCCACGTGCGAGTAGGCGTCGAGGTTGAAGTCCCCCGGCCAGAGCAGGTAGTCGACGGCGACGGGGGTGGCACGAACAAGATCGAGGAAGGACATGGCGGACACCCTACGGCCACGCAGTGACAGCTCAGGCCGCCGGCCGCTCCGCCAGGAACTCCTCCCAGGTGCGCCGCCCGTGCTCGGCGCCGGCCGGGGTGAGGTTCGCCCCGCCCGGTAGGCGCGCCCGACCCTGCCCGGCTCCCGTACTGGCGGCAGCTTGCGGCTACGGCCCCGCGCGGTCAGGTACGCCCGGGCCAGCTCGTCCATCCCGTACACCGTCGGTCCGGCCAGGTCCGGCACCAGCCCGGCGGGCTCGTCGAACGCCAACTCCACGAGCCGGCCGCCGACTTCGCGCACGTCCACGGGCTGCCAGCGGACCCCGCCGGGAGCCGGGAGGAGCGGCGGCTTCGCCATCTTCTCGACCACGGCGAACGCCAGGTCGTGGAACTGCGCGGCGCGCAGGATCGTGTACGGCGGGCCCGAGCCGGCCACCGCCTCCTCGGCCGCGTGCTTGGCCTGGAAGTAACCGAGCGGCACCTTGTCCGCGCCGATCCCCGCGACGTACACCAGGTGCCGCACCCCGGCCCGCCGGGCGGCCGCGACCAGACGGCGGGTCGCCTCGTCGTCGCCCTTGGGGCCGCCGGCGAGGTGCAGCACGGTGTCGACGCCCGCGAGCGCCTCGTCCAGCCAGGCGTCCGCCTCGGCCGGGTCGCCGAGCACGTGCGCCACGCCGTCCTCGGCCGCACGCCCGCCGGCTCAGCACCCGCACCGGCCGCCCGGCCGCGCGCAGCAGCGGTACGACCTGCCGGCCCAGGGTGCCGGTGACCAGTACCGGGTTGTCCGTCACGATCGTCTCCGTTTCGGCCCGGTCCGGGAGTTGATCTCCCGCCGCCCCCGCTGTTGGGTGGCTCCTGCTGCCCTGAACCGAGGCGACTAAGGAATGTGACACGGTGGACGAGAGATCTGACGAGAGATCTGCCCGGACCGCGCTCTTCGAGGAGCACCGCCCGCACCTGCGCGCGGTCGCGTACCGGATGCTCGGCTCGATCAACGAGGCCGAGGACGCGCTCCAGGACGCCTGGCTGCGGTACGACCGCAGCGACACCACCGATGTGGACAACCTCGGCGGCTGGCTGACCACGGTGGTCTCCCGGGTGTGCCTGAACCTGCTGCGCGACCGCGCCGCGCGCCGCGAGGAGCCGCTGCAGCCGACCGGACCGGACGGCGGGAGCGGCCCCGAGCGCATCCCGGACCCGCTGCTGCGGCGCGAGGGGGTGGCCGACCCGGAGCAGGAGGTGATGCTCGCGGATTCGGTCGGCCTGGCGCTGATGGTGGTGATGGAGTCGCTGTCGCCCGCCGAGCGGGTCGCCTTCGTGCTGCACGACATGTTCGCGGTGCCGTTCGAGGAGATCGCCCCGCTGATCGAGAAGACCTCGGCCGCGACCCGCCAGCTGGCCAGCCGGGCCCGCCGCAAGGTGCAGGGGCGGGCGCCCGCGCCCGACCCGGACCTGGGCCGCCAGCGCCTCGCCGTGGACGCCTTCTTCGCCGCCGCCCGCAACGGCGACCTGGAGGCCCTGGTCGCGGTGCTCGACCCGGACGTGGTGCTGCGCTCGGACGGCGGGGCCGGGATGGCCCGGCACACCGTGGTCTTCACCGGCGCCGCGACGGTGGCGGGGCAGGCCGTCCTGTGGGGCAAGCTGTCGCCGTTCGCCCGCCCGGCGCTGGTCAACGGCACCGCGGGCGCGGTGGTCATCGGCGACAACGGCCGGGCGCTGTCCATCATGGCGTTCATCGTCGTGGACGGCGCGATCGCCGCGATCGACGTGATCGTCGACCCGGAGCGGCTGGCCGCCTTCGACCTCTCGGCCTTCCGGGACTGAGGCCCGTCAGGGCTGAGGCCCACCCGGGCTGAAACCACCAGGGCTGAAACCACCAGGGCTGAGGCCCGCCGACACAGGGGGCGGCCGGAATCCCGGCCGCCTCCTCCGCGGTTCAGCGCCCGATCGCCCCGTCCAGCTGCTCCCGGATGATGTCCGCGTGCCCGGCGTGCCGGCCGGTCTCCTCGATCATGTGCACCAGCACCCAGCGCAGCGACGGCCCCTCGGCGACGTCCGGCCGCAGCGAGCGCACGCCCGGCCGGTCGAGGTCCGCGGCGGCCGCGGCCACCGCGTTCGCCCGGGCGACCGCGTCCCGGTAGGCGGCGACCGCCGCGGCCACCGTGAGGTCGGCCGCTGCGACCTCCTCGCTGTCGAAGGGCTTCTCCCCCAACCCGCCGTAGGCCCACTCGAACCAGTTGAGCTCGACCACGGTCAGGTGCCGCACCAGCCACAGCAGGCTGGTGCCGGAGGCGACGCCGGGGCGCCGGGCGTCCTCGTCGCCGAGGCCGTCGACCTTGGCGATCACGGCCTCGCGCAGGTAGTCGAGGAAGGCCAGCAGAGTGGTCCGTTCGTCGGCGTGCAGCGTCGGCGGCCGGTTGTCGGAGAGCTTGCTCGGCGCGGCGCCGAGGGGCGCGGCGTTCTCAGGAACGGTGTTCTCGGTCACCGCGTCACCCTAGCCATCCACGCCGATCCGATGAACCGTCACCATCCCTGCGCGTGCACCCAGTCCGCGAGGTGCCGGGCGCAGTCGTCGACCGACTCCCGCCAGGTGTGCGCCGCGCCGTCCCCGGCCTCGTCGCTGACGTACTTGACCAGCCGCACCGGCACTCCGGCCCGGTGGGCGACGGTGGCGACGGCGTAGCCCTCCATGTCGACCAGGTCGGCGTGCTCGGCCAGCCGCTCCTTGGCCGCCGGGGAGTCGACGAACAGGTCCCCGGTGGCCAGCACCGGGCCGTCGCCCCTGCCGACCACCAGCGGGGCGCCGTAGCTGCGACCGGTGAGGGCCTGCAGGGCCTCGGTGTTCAGGTCGTGCTGGATCACCTGGACGACGTGGTGGATGCCCTCCCAGCCGGGGCGCAGCGCGCCGGCCGTGCCGAGGTTGATCACCTCGGAGGGCTGCTCGCCCTGGGCGAGCACGGTGGCCAGGGCCGCGGTGGCGTTGACCTTCCCCATCCCGGTGAGCAGCACGGGCAGCCGGTCGTCGAGGTGAGCGGCCTCCTCGCGGACCGCGACGACGAGCAGCGGGCGGTCGGGCGAGATCGTTCCAAGCAGTCGCATGGGGCCCATGGTACGGAGCGGTGGGGTGACGCACCCCGGAACAGCACGGCCCAGCCGCACGGCACAGCAGCACGGCGCGGAACCGTACGGAAGCCGCCCGCGTCGCAGGGACCGCCACCTCTCCGTACGACGAGCCCGTGCCGGTACGACCCGGTACGGACGGTACGAGCCGTACGGGGGCGTGCGGAAACCGTGCACGACATGCTCAAGATCGGCGCAAGTCGGGTGTGGCCGGAGGGAGTCACGGCCATACTGCTGCCATCGGTCGGGCCCCGGGTGTCGGGTCCGGGCCCAGGGGAGGATGAGGCGGGTGGCAACACCAGTAGGCAACGGCGCACCGGGCGCCGCGTTCCCGGCACGGCCGAGCGCGCCACCGGCCGTGCCGGGAACGGCACCGGGAACAACACCGGGGGCACCGGCAGTGGCGAGGCAGAACACAGCCCCGCCCGGCTTCCGCGCGCCCGGACCAGATGGCGACCCGGCGGGCAACCGCCGGGCAGCGGCGCCCGAACGCGGCGTACGCGCCCGGCTGGCGCAGGCCACCCGCACGCCCCCGGGCCGGCTGCGGCTGGCCGGGGCGGTGCTCGCGGTGCTCACGCTGGCCTTCGGCGGGCTCACCGCCTGGCAGTTGGAGGCCCGGGCCTCGGCCGCCGACCGGGTGGTCTCGTACAGCCAACCGCTGAGCCGGGACGCGGCCGAGATCCACCGCTCGCTGGCCGACGCCGCCACCACCGCGTCCTCCGGCTTCCTGCTGGCCGGCACCGAGCCCAAGGACGTCCGGGCCCGCTACGAGCAGGACCTCGCCCAGGCCGCCAAGTTGATCTCCCAGGCGGCCGCCCGGACCACCGCGACCTCCCCGGCGCAGGACTCACTCTCCCGGCTGAACCAGCAACTCCCGGTGTACGCCGGTCTGGTGGAATCCGCACGGGCCGACAACCGGCAGGGCATCCCGCTCGGCGGCGCCTACCTGCGGTACGCCTCCGAGCAGATGCAGACCGTACTGCTGCCGGCCGCCGCCGAGTTGAACACCATCGAGACCAAGGAGCTGGCGGACGACTACGCCGCGGCCCGGTCCGTGCCGTGGGGGGCGTACGGCCTGGCGGTGCTCACCCTGGCCGCGCTGGGGTGGGTGCAGCTGACCCTGTTCCGCCGCACCAACCGGGTGTTCAACATCGGTCTGCTGGGCGCCACCGCCGCCGTCCTGGCGGGCACGCTCTGGCTCGCCGTGGCCGGGCTGACCACCGGTTCGGCCCTGGAGAAGAGCGACCACGACGGCGCGACCCCGCTGCGGGCGCTCAACTCGGCCCGGGTGGACGTGCTGACCGCCCGGCTGGCCGAGAACCTGAACCTGGTCGCGCGCGGCTCCACCGCCACGTACAACGGGCAGTACGCGGACGCCACCGCACGCCTGGCCGGAATCGCTGGCAAGTCGACCCCGATGCGCCGACGCAGCGGCTCGCTGCCGAACGCGCTGGCCCTCGCCCCGGCCGCCGCCGACCAGGCCCTGGCCACCGCCGCCGACCAGTACGACCTCTGGCAGGACCGCTACGCCGCGGCGCACGTGGCCGAGGTCGCCGACGCCGACTACCAGGGCGCCCTGAACGCGACGGTGTCGGCCACCGACACCACCAGCACCGCCGACGCCGCCTTCAACGGCACCGACCGGGCGCTCGCCCAGGCCGCCGACATCGAACAGGCCCGGTTCAAGGCCGCCGCCGACGGCACCGCCGGGGACCTTCGCCTGGCGGCCGGCGCGGCCGCGGTGCTCGGCCTGGTGGCCGCGGCCGCCGCGCTGCGCGGCCTGGGCCGACGACTCGCCGAGTACCGGTAAGGGGGAATTCGGACACATGCGCAGCAGAACCGTACCGACCAGGAGCGCCGCGGCACTCGCCGTGCTGGCCGCCTGCGCGGCCGTGCTCGGCGGGGGCGGCCCCTCCGGCGCCGCACCGGCCGCCGCGACCGCGCCGACCATCGCCACCGTCGCGCCGCAGGCCGCCCAGCAGACCGAGCAGCAGCAGGGCCAGTCCGACAGCTGCGACATCTACGCCAGCGTGCCGCCGAGTTCGGCGGACGGCCCGGCGGTGAAGGCCATCAAGGCCAGGCGCAGCCTGGTGATCGGCGTGGACCAGAACAGCTACCGCTGGGGCGCCCGCAACCCGAACACCGGCCAGATCGAGGGTTTCGACATCGACCTGGCCCGGGCGATCGGCACCGCCATCATGGGCGACCCCGAGAAGGTGGTGCTCAAGCCGGTGGCCACCGCCGACCGGGTCGACGCGGTGCAGAAGGGCCGGGTCGACCTGATCGTCCGCACCATGACCGTCAACTGCAAGCGGATGGCGGACGTCGCCTTCTCCAAGCCGTACTTCAGCATCTCCCAGCGGGTGCTGGTCCCCAAGACCTCCCCGGCGAAGGACCTCGACGAGGCGATCGGCGGCAAGGACGTCTGCGTCGCCAAGGGCTCGACGGCCGCCGACGTCCTCGATCCGAAGAACGGCGCCAAGAAGGACGCCAAGGCGCACCTGACGGTGGTGGAGAACCAGCTGGACTGCCTGGTCCTGATGCAGCTCGGCAAGGTCGACGCCACCATGACCGACGACGGCCTGGCGGCCGGCCAGGCGGCGCAGGACCAGACCGTGCGGATCGTGGACGGCGACGTGCAGCCGGAGGTGATCGGCGTCGCCATGCTCAAGAGCAGCCCGGACCTCACCGCGCGGGTCAACCAGGTGCTCGCCGACTACCACGCCGGCGGCGACTGGGGGCGCAGCTACGACCGCTGGCTGAAGCCGTACATGCTCAACGACGCCGAGCACTACTGGCCCGTGCCGCACTGAGCGGCGGGGCGCCGCATCGGGTACGGACCGGTGCGGACGCGAGGTGTTGACGCCGTCTTGACGCCCCGCGCCCGCGCCGCCCGAACGCCCACCGGCTAGGGTTCGGGACGATCACCACGGGGAGACCGGTGGTGGACACGGGGGTTGTCGTGGGACCGCCCGTCGCACGCGACGGCGGCCCGCGCGAGGAAGGAAGGACACCGCGGTGGCGGCATCGGCTGGCCCGGTACTGAGCCGGGAGGAGGTGGACCGCGCGCTCGCGCGCCTCGGCGCGGAGCGGGACGCGGTCGAGTCGGCGCTGCTCGCCCTGCAGGACCACCCGGGCCTGCGGCTGCTGGAGGGCGCCGAACTGACCGGGCGCACCCTGGAGCGCTGGTCCGTCGCCGGCAAGGGCCTGCCGCTGCTCTGGGCGCTGTTCGACCGCTACTCCGAGGCGCTCGCCTCGGCGCGCGCGGTACGGGCCCGCAAGGCCAAGCCCGGCGGTCCCGAACTCGCCGAGCTGAGCGAGCTGCTGACCGGTGACGCGGTGACCGTCCCCGGCGGCGCGCTGCCGGACGGGCCGCAACTGCTGGGCGCGCCCGCCAAGCTGGTCGAGCGGATCAGCCTGGACGCGCTGATGGCCCGGATGAACTCCTGGTACGCCACCGTGCTGGAGGTGGTCAGCGCCGCCGACGCGGTCTGGTCGGCGCTGCCGGCCCGGATCGACCTGCTGCTGGCCGAGCTGCACCGGGTGCAGACCCTGGCCGCCTCGCTCGGCGTGCGCACCGGCGGCCACCCGCTGGCCGACGACCTGGCCGGGCTGGCCCGCGACCTGACCGAGCTGCGCAGCGAGGTCCGCGAGGATCCGCTGGCGCTGTGGCGCCCGGCCCGGGTGCCCGCCCAGCGCGGCACGGTGCCCGACGGCGAGGCCTTCGCCACCCCCTCCGGGGTGGTGGACACCGAGCGCTTCGACCGGGCCGGGCGGGCGCTGGACGGCGTCCGGTTGGAGCTGGAGAACCTGCTGCGGCTGCGCGACGACGCCGAGGAGCGCCTGCAGGGCGTCGGCGACCTGCTGCAGCGGGCCGACGCCACCCTGGCCGAGGCCCGCCGGGCGCGCGGCGAGGTGCTGGCGAAGATAGCCTCCAGCGACGTCCCGGCCGTGCCCGGCCCGGCCTCGGCGCTGCGCGAACGGATCGTCACCGCGCTGGAGCTGCGCCAGGGAGGGCAGTGGGGCCGGCTGGCGCCGCTGCTGGACGTGCTGGAGGACGCCGCCGCCAAGGAGCTGGCCCGGGCCCGGCAGTCGCTCACCGAGGTCACCCAGCCGCTGGCCGTCCGGGCCGAGCTGCGCGGCCGGCTGGACGCCTACAAGGCGATGGCGGCCCGGATGCGGGTCGCCGAGGACCCTGAAGTGATCGAGCGGTACGAGAAGGCGCGCTGGCTGCTGTGGAGCGCGCCCTGCGACCTGCGGGCGGCGGCCGCCGCGGTGGCCCGCTTCCAGCAGTCGCTGCGCCCGGCCCAGGCCGAGGCCTCCGAGGGCACACGGGCGCACGAGGACTCACAGGCACACCAGGCGACCGGCCAGACGCCGGTCGACGGACAGGTACAGGGGGGCTGAGGTTGATGGGCGAGACGTGCGTACGGCCGGACTGCTCCGGCAGCGGCAGGATCGACGCCGACGGCTACTGCGACGAGTGCGGGCTGGCCCCGGCGGGGACCTCAACGGCGGCCCCCGCGGGCACCACCGGCACCACGGCGCCCCCGCCGACCGCCGCCGGCCCCGGCTCCCCGTGCCCGCGGGACTGCGCGGGCACCATCGACCCGGACGGCTACTGCGACGAGTGCGGACTGACCCCGCCCGGCGCAGACACCGGCGTCACCCAGCCCTACGTCCCGTCCGCCCGGGTCGCCCCGGACTCCGCCCGCAGCGGCTCGGTCCGCTCGCTGTCGGCCCGCACCGGCTCCGCCCGCTCGATGTCCGGCCGCTCCCGCTCGCACCGCTCGACCCGCACCGGCAGCGCCCGCTCGGTCTCGGTGCGCTCCACCCGCGGCAGCGTCAGCGCGGGCACCCGCAACCGGCTGGGCGCCGGCCTGGTCACCGTGCCGACCGTGGCGACGGCCGACCCGGCGCAGGCGGTGCTGGCCAACCCCGAGGTGCCCGAGCGCAAGCGGTACTGCTCCAAGTGCGAGGCCCCGGTGGGCCGGGAGAAGAACGGCCGCCCGGGCCGCCCGGACGGCTTCTGCACCAAGTGCGGCACGCCGTACTCCTTCACGCCCAAGCTGCGCCGCGGCGACCTCGTCGGCGGGCAGTACGAGGTGATCGGCTGCCTGGCGCACGGCGGGCTCGGCTGGATCTACCTGGCGGTGGACCGGCGGGTCAACGACAAGTGGGTGGTGCTCAAGGGCCTGCTGGACACCGGGGACGAGGACGCGCTCGCCGCGGCCGTCGCCGAGCGGCGATTCCTGGCCGAGGTGGACCACCCGAACATCGTCCGGATCATCAACTTCGCCGAGCACCCCGACCTGCGCACCGGCTCCACCGACGGCTACATCGTGATGGAGTTCGTCGGTGGCAAGTCGCTCAAGGACATCGCCAACGACCGCCGCACCCCGGACGGCCGACGCGAGCCGCTGCCGGTCGAGCAGGCGATCGCGTACGCCCTGGAGGCACTGCCGGCGCTCGGCTACCTGCACGCCCGGGGCCTGGTCTACTGCGACTTCAAGATCGACAACGTGATCCAGAGCGGCGACACGCTCAAGATCATCGACATGGGAGCGGTCCGCCGCCTCGACGACGACGGCCCGATCTACGGCACCATCGGCTACCAGGCCCCGGAGATCGCCACCGACGGCCCCTCCCCCGCCTCCGACCTCTACACCGTGGCCCGCACCCTCGCGGTGCTCACCTTCGACTTCCAGGGCTACAGCACCACCTACCGCGACTCGCTGCCCGGCCCCGAGGACGTCGAGGTCTTCGCCCGGTACGAGTCGTACTACCGCTTCCTGGTCCGCGCCACCGACCCGGACCCGGCCCGCCGCTTCTCCTCCGCCGAGGAGATGGCCGACCAGCTCACCGGCGTGCTGCGGGAGGTCCTGGCCCTCCAGGACGACCGGCCGCGGCCCGCGCCGTCCACTCTGTTCGGCCCCGAACTGCGCGTCGTCGACACCGAGTTGGTGCTGCCCACCACCCAGCCCGGGCAGCTCCGGGTGGCCGCCCTGGACCCGTCCGCCGCCGCCCTCGCGCTGCCCGTCCCCCGGGTCGACCCGGGCGACCCCAACGCCGGCTTCCTCGCCACCCTGCTCGCCACCGACCCCGAGGAGGCGCTCGTCGCGCTGGGCGGCGCCCCCGCCGTCTCGATCGAGAGCCGGCTGCGCGAACTGCGCGCCCTGCTCGAACTCGGCCGCCACGGCGCGGCGGTGAAGGAACTGGCCGGGCTGGAGCAGGACCACCCGGACGACTGGCGGGTGGTCTGGTACCGCGGCCTGGTCGCCCTGGTCGGGGCCACGCCCCGAGCCGAAGGGCGCGCCGACGCCGAAAGGGAGAAGCGAGGGAGCGACGAAGGAGCGAGGGAGCGCCGACCGTCGGCGTCGGGTCAGGAGCGCCCGGAGGCGAGTGGGCGAGTCACCACGCGCCGAGCCGAAGGGCGCGCCGACGCCGAAAGGGAGAAGCGAGGGAGCGACGAAGGAGCGAGGGAGCGCGGACCGTCGGCGTCGGGTCAGGAGCGCCCGGAGGCGAGCGCGCGAGTCACCGCTCTCCGGGCCGCCGCCGAGGCCTTCGACGCCGTCTACGACGCCTTCCCCGGCGAGGCCGCGCCCAAGCTCGCCCTGGCCATCTGCGCCGAACTGCTCGGCGACGGCGGCGACGCGGCCGAGTTCTACCGCCTGGTGTGGACCACCGACCAGGCCTACCTGAGCGCCGCCTTCGGCCTCGCCCGGGTCCGCCTCGCCGAGGACGACCGGCCCGCCGCGGTGCGCGTGCTGGAGTCCGTCCCGGCCACCTCCAGCCAGTACACCGCCGCCCGGATCGCCGCCATCCGCGCCCGGCTGCGCGAACGGCCCGCCACCGACCCGCTCGCCGCCGACCTCGCCGCCGGCTCCGACCAGCTGACCGCGCTGCGGCTGGACGACCGCCGCCGCGAGGAGCTCTCCGTCGAGGTGCTCGGTGCGGCCCTCGGCTGGGTCGGCGCCGGCTCGGCCGGCGCGCAGCCGGGCGCCGACCTGGTGGTGCTGGGACGTCCCGCGGCGGAGCGGGAACTGCGCTTCGCCCTGGAACAGTCCTACCGGGTACTCGCCCGGTTGGCCGACCGGGCCGAGACCAGGATCGAGATGGTGGAACGGGCCAACCGGGCCCGCCCCAGGACGTGGGTGTAGCCGATGCCGCAGCAGACCGAGTGCCCGAGCTGTTCCGAGCCGATGGACCCCGACGACGCCTTCTGCGGGCGCTGCGGGAGCGGCCGGGACGGCCGGGCGGCCCCGGGCGCGATGCCCGCCGGCTGGGCCGCCGCCCGCGGTGAGGCCGTCCCGTCGCAGCGCGGGCCGGTCTGCGTGAACTGCGGGCAGGCGCTGGTCACCGAGGACGGCTACTGCGAGGGCTGCGGCAGCGCCCAGCCGCGCCCGCGCGACCACATGGAGAAGGCGCTCGCGGGCGTCGCCGGGGTCAGCGACCGCGGCGTGCGCCACCACCGCAACGAGGACTCCTTCACCGTCGCCGCCACCTCGCTGCCCGGCGGGGAGCCGGTCGTGGTCGCCGTGGTGTGCGACGGCGTCTCCTCCTCCGACCGCCCGGACGAGGCCTCGGAGACCGCCGTCGACGCCGCCTCGGAGTCCCTGCTGACCTCGCTGGAGGCCGGCCGGGACCCGGAGGAGGCGATGCGCGCGGCCATCGCCGACGCCGCCAAGGCCGTCGCCGACCTCGCCACCGACGGCGATGGCCCCACCCGCCCCGACCTCAACGCGCCCGCCTGCACCTACGTCAGCGCCATAGCGGCGGGCGGCCGGATCACCATCGGCTGGGTGGGCGACACCCGGGCGTACTGGATCCCGGACGACCGCTCCACCGCCGTCCCCTTCCGGCTCACCCAGGACGACTCCTGGGCGGCCCGGATGGTCGAGGCCGGACTGATGGGCGAGGCCGAGGCGTACGCCGACCCGCGCGCCCACGCGATCACCGGCTGGCTCGGCGCCGACGCCGAGGAGGTCGTGCCGCACACCCTCGACTTCACCCCGCACGTCCCCGGGGTGCTGCTGATCTGCACCGACGGACTGTGGAACTACGCCGAGGCGGCCACCGACCTGGCGTACTTCGTCCGGCCGGACGCCCGCACCGAGCCGCTCGCGGCGGCGCAGACCCTGGTGAAGTTCGCGGTGGCGGCCGGCGGGCACGACAACATCACCGTCGCGGTGCTGCCGATCGACCCGCCGGCGGTCTCCGTCGAGGAGGTCGAGGAGACGCCCACCGCGCTGGACCTGAAGGTGATCACCCCGGCCGCCGCCGCGGCCGTCCGCGCGGGTGCTCCCGAGGACGACCCGGACTACGAGCCGACCCTGCCGGACCTCCCGGTGATCGGCTCCCCGGCCGCCCCGCTGCCCCCGGTCCCGGTACCGGCCACACAGACCACCCCGCCGGGTCCGCCCGCGCCCCCGACGGCGCCCCCGGCCCCGCCCGCGCCGCCCGTCGCCCCGCCCGTCCCGCCGCAGCCGGCCCACCCGCCGACGGCCTGACCGGCCCTCCGCGCCCGACCCGACCGCCGACGGCCCTCGTCCACCGGACCGACCTCGTCCGCCGGACCGCCCCACCGACCCGATCGCATCCACCCCTCACCCGACGGGAGCCACCGCCCCATGGCAACACTGGCGAAGCCGAACCTGCCCAGGTTCGACGTGGAGATCTTCCAGAACGAGTACCTGGCCGACGGCGCCCGCGAGGTGAACGCCATCGTCACCGTCACCTCCACCGGCGGCGGCACCTCCGGCGGCCGCCCGCTCGGGATCACCGACGCCGGTCCGCAGCGCGGCGACGCCGGCGCGGCCGTGGTGATCCTGGTCGACTGCTCGGGCTCGATGGACTACCCCAAGACCAAGATCAACGGTGCCCGCGAGGCCACCGCCGCCGCCATCGACGCCCTGCGCGACGGCACCGCCTTCGCCGTGGTCGCCGGCACCCACGAGGCCCGCGACATCTACCCCGGCGACGGCACCCTGGCGACCGCCTCGCCGAGCACCCGGCAGCAGGCCAAGGATTCGCTACGCCGCCTCACCGCGGCCGGCGGCACCGCGATGGGCACCTGGCTGGCCAAGGCCGACCAGCTCTTCCTCACCCGCCGCGACATCGCCATCCGGCACGCCATCCTGCTCACCGACGGCAACAACGAGCACGAGTCGGCGGAGGACCTGGCCCGCACCGTCGAGCGGGTCACCGGCCACTTCACCGCCGACTGCCGCGGCGTCGGCACCGACTGGCGGATCGACGAACTGCGGAAGATCTCCTCGGCGCTGCTCGGCACCACCGACATCGTCGCCGAGCCGGCCGGCCTGGCCGAGGACTTCCGCTCGATGATGACCGGCGCGATGGGCAAGCAGGTCGCCGACGTCGCCCTGCGGATCTGGACCCCGGCCAACGCCACGGTCAAGTTCGTCAAGCAGGTCGCCCCCGCGGTCGAGGACCTCACCGGGCGCCGCGCCGAGGCCGGCCCCCGGGCCGGCGACTACCCGACCGGCTCCTGGGGCGACGAGAGCCGCGACTACCACGTCTGCGTCGAGGTCCCGGCCGCCTCGGTCGGCAACGAGATGCTCGCCGCCCGGGTCAGCCTGGTGCTGCCCCCGCAGGTCGGCGGCGGCACCCCCGAGGTGCTCAGCCAGGGCCTGGTCAAGGCCGTCTGGACGGACGACCTGGCCTCCTCGACCCGGATCAGCCCGCAGGTCGCCCACTACACCGGGCAGGCCGAGCTCGCCTCCTCGATCCAGGAGGGCCTGGAGGCCCACCGCGCCGGGGACGTCGACACCGCCACCGCCAAGCTGGGCGCCGCCGTCCGGATCGCCCACGCGACCGGGAACGACGGGACCTACAAGCTGCTGCAGAAGGTGGTGGACGTGGTGGACCCGAAGGAGGGTACGGTTCGGTTCCGTAAGAACGTGAGCGAGGCCGACTCGATGACCCTTGAGACCCGGTCGACCAAGACGGTACGTGTGAAGAAGTGACCGCGAAGTGACCGCTGTAGACGTGATCGGGCCGGCCGCCCGGCGCCACGCCGCACCGCACCGGCCCGAAACGAGGGGGACCTGATGCCGATCTGCCCGAGGGGCCACGAGTCGCAGGCCGAGGACTGGTGCGACTTCTGCGGCTTCCCGATGACTCCGCCGGTCCCGGCGCCCGGTGCCCACGGGGGCTACCCGGGCGCGCCCGGCGCCGACCCCGCGCCCGGCGCACCCGCCGGGCACCCGCCGCACGGCGGTGCGCCGTTCGGTGCGCCGCCGCCACCGCCACCGGGGGCCGTCCCGCCGCCCCCGCCCGGCGCGTTCCCCCCGCCCGGCGCCTACCCGCCGCCGGGCGGCGCGTTCCCGCCGCCCGGGGCCGTCCCGCCCGCGCCGCCGCAGGGCCTCACCGAGGGCCTGACCGTCTGCCCGATCTGCCGCAGCCCGCAGACCGGCCGGTTCTGCGAGGAGTGCGGCTACGACTACGAGCTGTCCGCGCCCTCGCGCCGCCAGGTGCCGGCCGGCGGCGCACCCGCGCCCGCCCCCGGCCCGGCCCAGCCCCCGCCGCTGAACATCCCGGCGGCCTACGGCGGCACCGCGCAGCCGCCGCAGGCCCCGCCCGTCCCGCAGCAGCCCCAGCCCCACCAGCCGCCGGCCCCGGACTACCCGCACACCTACGGCTACCCGCCGCCGGAGGGCGCCTTCCCGGAGGCCCCGGTGCGCGAGGACTCCGGCCCGGTGTACGCCCAGCCGGCCGGCCCCGGCCCGAACAACCGCGGCGGCGACTTCGGCACGTCCTTCCACCTGGCCCCGCCGCAGCCCCAGCCGGGGGCCCAGCCGGAGCCCGTCCCGGCCGAGCCGGTCCGGGCCAACTGGATCGCGGTGGTCTCGGCCGACCGCGACTACTTCACCGACATGATGGCCCGCAGCGGCCCCGAGGCGGCCGGCCTGTTCTTCCCGCCGTACTGCCCCGAGCGCCGCATCCCGCTGACCGGCCGCGGCCAGCTGCGGATCGGTCGGCGCAGCCAGCACCGGGGCACCGTCCCGGAGATCGACCTGTCGGTGCCGCCGGAGGATCCGGGCGCCTCGCACCAGCACGCCGTGCTCGCCGAACAGGCGGACGGCAGCTGGGTGCTGGTGGACCAGGGTTCGACCAACGGCACCACCGTGAACGGCGGCGCGGAACCGATCTCCGCGCACACCGCCGTACCGCTGAACGACGGCGACCGGATCCACATCGGCGCCTGGACGACGATCACGGTGCACCGCGCCTGACCGGCGCTTTGACGCCCGCTCAGGGGCAACTCCGGCCGGGCCGGGCGGAATTCGACATTTCGCCCGGCCCGGTTTTTTCGCGCCTTCCTCAGGAAATCCGCAAATCCCCGTCCCCGGTGTGCACAAGACGCACCGAAACCCCTAGTCTCAGACCTCATGACTGCTGCTATATCCGCTGACGGCATCCGCCAGCGGTACGGGGATGTGCAGGCCGTCGACGGGGTGTCGTTCACCGTCGAGGCCGGCGAGTTCTACGGGATCCTGGGCCCCAACGGGGCCGGGAAGACCACCACCATGGAGATCCTGGAAGGGGTGCGCAAGCCCGACGAGGGCCGGGTCGAACTGCTGGGGATGGCCCCCTGGCCGCGCAATCCGAAACTGCTGCCGCGGATCGGCGTGCAGTTCCAGGCCTCCGCCTTCTTCCGGAAACTGACGGCCCGGGAGACCATCCGCACCTTCGCGTCGTTCTACGGGGTCGGTCCCAAGCGGGCCGATGCGATGCTGGAGCGGGTCGGCCTCGCCGACAAGGCCGAGACCCTCACCGAGCAGATGTCCGGCGGCCAGGCCCAGCGGCTGTCGATCGCCTGCGCACTGGCCCACGACCCGGAACTCGTCTTCCTGGACGAGCCCACCACCGGCCTCGACCCGCAGGCCCGCCGCAACCTCTGGGACCTCCTGCGGGACATCAACAACGAGGGCCGCACCGTCGTCCTGACCACCCACTACCTGGACGAGGCAGAGGTGCTCTGCGACCGGGTCTCGATCATGGACCACGGCAAGATCCTGCACACCGGCGCCCCGGCGGCGCTGATCCGCGAGATCGACGACACCGTCCGGATCAGCGTGGCCTCCGGCCAGCTGCCGCTCGAGCGGGCCCGCGAGCTGCTGGCCGCGGCCGGCGCCGACGTCGCCACCCTGGAGGACGACACCGTCTCGCTCTCCGTCTCCACCCGCCTCCCGGCCCCGGTCCTCAGCGTGCTGGCCGAGCAGAACGCGCTGCGCGGCCTCGAGGTGCGCGGCGCCACCCTGGAGGACGTCTTCCTCCAGCTGACCGGACGGGAGTTCCGCGCATGACCGCAACCACCTCCACCGAGCCGAAGGTCCCCGCCCCGCGCGGCGGTTCGGCCGGCGCCGCCGACGGGCGGGAGCGGGTCAGCGCGTTCTGGAGCCTGTCCCGCGCGATGCTGCTCGGGATGAAGCGCGACCGCACCGCGACCTTCTTCATCCTGCTGTTCCCGCTGGTGTTCCTGGTCTTCTTCGGCAGCGTCACCAAGGGCAACAACAGCCCGCACGCCAAGGTCGCCCAGGTCGGCGCGGTGAAGCTGTTCGACTCGATGCAGGGCGAGGGCCGGACCGAGCTGGACAAGGTCCTCACCATCACCCGCACCGACGACGAGGCCGGCACGCTGGAGAAGGTCCGCAAGGGCGACTTCGACGCGATGATCACCCAGGGCCCGGACGGCAAGGTCGAGCTGCGCTACAGCGCCGCCGACACCGTCCGTGCCGGGGCCCTCCAGGGCATCGTCAACTCCGTGGTCCAGGAGGCCAACCAGGCGGCCACCAAGCAGCCGCCGACCTACGTGGTGGACGCCCAGCAGGTCGAGGACAAGTCGCTCAAGCCGATCCAGTTCCTCACCCCCGGCCTGCTCGGCTGGGCCGTCGCCACCGGCGCGGTGTTCGGCGCCGCACTGACGCTGGTCAACTGGCGCCGGTCCAAGGTGCTGCGCCGCCTGCGGCTGGCCCCGATCAGCGCCGGTACGGTCGTCAGCTCCCGGATCGTGGTCTCGCTGCTGACCGCCTTCCTCCAGACCACCGTCTTCCTGGTGGTCGCGACGAGCTTCTTCGGGCTCAAGCTCACCGGCGACTGGTGGCTGGTCCTCCCGCTGGTGGCCTGCGCCACGCTCGCCTTCATGTCCATCGGCCTGCTGGCCGGCTCGGTCGCCAAGACCGAGGAGGCGGCGAGCGGCATCTCCCAGCTCATCGTGCTGCCGATGTCCTTCCTCTCCGGCTCCTTCTTCCCGCTGGACGGCGCCCCGGGCTGGCTGAAGACCGTCTCCGAGATCATGCCGCTGAAGTACCTGGTGTCGGCCGCCCAGTCCGTCCTGACCCGCGGCGGCGGTGTCATGGACGCCCTGCCCGCCATGGGCGGACTGCTGCTCTTCGCGGCCGTGTGCACCGGCATCTCCTGGAAGCTGTTCAGGTGGGAAGACGCCTGACCGTCCTCCGCTGATCACCCAGCCCTGCGGGGTCGTACGCCTTTGGTCCCGGTGTACGGCCCCGTCGGCGTCTGCGACCATGGTCGGGTGACAGAGATCGGACGAGGCACGTTCAGCGAGGAGACCTTCTTCCAGCAGGTCGGCGGTGAGCCGACCTTCCGGCTGTTGGCCCGGCGGTTCTACGAGGGCGTCGCCGAGGACGAGTTGCTGCGGCCGATGTACCCCGAGGAGGACCTCGGCCCGGCCGAGGAGCGGATGGCGCTGTTCCTGATGCAGTACTGGGGCGGCCCGCGCACCTACAGCGAGCGGCGCGGCCACCCGCGGCTGCGGATGCGGCACGCGCCGTTCAAGGTCGACAAGGCGGCGCACGACGCCTGGCTGACGCACATGCGCGCGGCCGTGGCGAGCCTGGAACTGCCGGCCGAGCTCGAGCACCAGCTGCTGGACTACCTGGTCTACGCCGCCGCGTCGATGATCAACACCCCGGGCTGAGCGGCCGCTGCTGGGGCTTCCTAGGTGTTCTGACTCGTGAGGTTGGGGACGCGGCTGGCGGGTGGCTTGCCTGCGAGTGCTGTGTGTCCGCGGTGGTGATTGTAGGTGTGGAGCC
>NZ_JBSFGK010000102.1:0-25752 GCF_053596495.1 Kitasatospora sp. NPDC001683 | reverse complement strand
CCGATCTCCCCCGGCGGCCCCGCCCGGAGCCGCCGCGAACGGAGTCCAGTTCGCGGCGGCTCCGGTCGAGAAGGCGCCGTGCTGCGCGCCGCCGAGACCGACCCGCACCGTGAACTCGGGCTTCCCCTGGGCGAAGTCGATGCCCGTGTCCACGTCCTGCCGCATCGTCTCGACATCGAGCGTGCGACCGGCGTCCGGGGCGAACTCGTGGCGGTTGACGACCCGCAGCACCACCCGGCGTCCGTTGACGGTGAGCACCCCCGATCCGTCGATGGCGACGGTGCGGAATCCGATGCGCAGCCGGACCCGTTCGGCGGCCGAGGCCGGTACGGCCTCGTAGCGGAACCTCGGCGCTCCACGGCCGCACCCGGTCGATCACCAGGGGCTCGTCAACCGGCGCACCGGACACGCCGAGCCCCGGGACGCTCGACGTGACGGGGGCGTCGGCGTCCACCTCGACGCGCAGCCGCCCGCCGCCCGTCAGGGCGTCGTGGTCGGCGTGCACGAACACGTCGCGGATGCCGCCCACCGGCTGGGCGAGCAGGGTCACGTCGTCGAACCCCGGCTGCTCGAAGCCGTCCGGGGCATCCGGGCCCACGGGGGAGAACCTGAAGGCCCAGTCGCCGTTCAGGTCCAGGCGGGGGCGTCCGAGGCGGGTGCGGCGCGCGGTGGCGCCATGCCGTGTCCGGGGGAGAAGTCCTCGGAGTAACGCGGGGGCATGCCACTCCTTCGCACAGTCGATCGGTTCGGGGTTGTTGCCCGTCCCCTCGGCATCGGCGGTGGAAACGGGGCAGGACGGGCGCGGTGCCTCGGCACCGTGCCCGTCCTGCCCCGCCGACCGGTCAGGAACCGGCCCGGCGCTTGTTGTAGACGTCGAAGCCCACGGCCGCGAGCAGCACCAGGCCCTTGATCACCTGCTGGTAGTCGGTGCCGACGCCGACCAGCGACATGCCGTTGTTCAGCACGCCGAGCACCAGGCCGCCGATGATCGCGCCCATGACGGTGCCCACGCCGCCGCTGGCGGAGGCGCCGCCGATGAAGGCGGCGGCGATCGCCTCCAGCTCGAAGTTGATGCCGGCCTGCGGGGTGCCGGCGTTGAGCCGCGCGGCGAACACCAGCCCGGCCAGCGCCGCGAGGACGCCCATGTTGGTGAAGGCCAGGAAGACGACCCGCTTGCTCTTCACCCCGGAGAGCTTGGCCGCCGCCTCGTTGCCGCCGATGGCGTAGGTGTGCCGGCCGATGATCGAGTTGCGCATCAGGTAGCCGAAGCCGACCAGCAGGGCGCCGAGGATCAGCAGGACGATCGGCACGCCGTGGTAGCTGGCCAGCAGCAGTGTGAACGTGAACACGGCCGCCGTGATCACGGCGAGCTTGGCCAGGAACAGCCCGAGCGGGAGCACCTCCAGCCCGTACGAGGCGGTCTGCCGCCGGCCGCGCAGCTCCTGGAGGACCGCGACGGCCAGCACGGCGAGACCGAGCAGCAGGGTGAGGTTGTGGTAGTTGGTGTGCGGGCCGACCTCGGGGAGGAAGCCGCTGCTGATGCTCTGGAAGCCCCTGGGGAACGGTGCCACCGACTGGCCCTGCAGCAGGATCTGGGTGCCGCCGCGGAACAGCAGCATGCCCGCCAGGGTGACGATGAACGACGGGATCCCGAGGTAGGCGATCCAGAAGCCCTGCCAGGCCCCGGCGAGGGCCCCGATCACCAGTGCCGCGAGCATCGCCACGGGCCACGACACGTGGTGCTCGACCATCATCACCGCGGCGGCGGCCCCGACGAAGGCGGCCAGTGAGCCGACCGAGAGGTCGATGTGCCCGGCGATGATGACGATCATCATGCCGATCGCCAGGATGAGGATGTAGCCGTTCTGCTGGATCAGGTTGGTGATGTTGAGCGGTTGGAGGAGGATGCCGTCCGTCCAGATCTGGAACAGCACCACGATCAGGGCCAGCGCGACCAGCATGCCGTACTGGCGCACGTTGCCGCGCAGCGTGCGGGCCAGGACGGCACCGACGGAGGAGCCGGGGCCCTCGGGAGCCGGGCCGTTCTGGGTGGAGTCCGGGATGATCTCGGTCTGGGCCATGCGTCACCTTTGTTCTCCCGTTCCTCTCCGGCCCTTCGCGCGGGGAGGAACGGGACTGTGGATTGAAACCGCCGGAGCGGCGGGATGATCTTCGTAGGTTCGGACGAGGGGATTGTCAGTGGTCCCCGTTAGGTTGGTCGTGTGCATCTCCGGCACTCGTATCGCATCTATCCGACGGCAGGTCAGCGCGCTGTGCTGGCCCGGACGTTCGGGTGTGCGCGGGTGGTGGATAACGACGCGTTGGCGGCTCGGAAGGCCGGGCTGCCGTATCCGCGGAGCGCTGATCTGCAGCAGCTGGTGATCACGGCGGCGAAGAAGACCGCCGAGCGGGCGTGGCTTTCCTCGGTGGGTGTGGATCCGCTGATCCAGTCCCTTCGGGAGCTGGACGCGGCCTACCGGAACTTCTTCGGGTCGGTGTCCGGCAAGCGTGCTGGGCGTCCAGTGGGCCTTCCCCGGTTCAAGTCGCGCAAGGACGGCCGGCAGTCGTTGCGGTTCACCCGCAACGGCTTCCGTATCCGGGGCAACGGGAAGCTGGACCTGACGAAGATCGGTGACGTGCGGGGCAAGTGGTCCCGCGCGCTTCCGGCCGACCCGTCGTCGGTGACGATCGTGCTGGATGGGGCAGGTCGGTACCACGCCTCGTTCGTGGTGGACGTGGAACCCGACCACCTGCCCGAGGTTCCCGCGGAGGTCGGTACTGACCTCGGGCTGACCACCTACGCCGTCCTTTCGGACGGCAGGGTGATCGACAACCCTCGCTTCCTGCGCAAGGCGGAGAGGGAGCCCAAGGCCGCGCAGCGGGAGCTGTCCCGCAAGGCCAAGGGGTCGAAGGACCGGGCCAACGCCCGGAAGAAGGCCGCCAGGGCGCATGCCGAGGTGGCCGACACCCGCATGGACTGGTTGCACAAGCAGACCACCAGGATCATCCGCGAGAAGCAAGCGGTGTACCTGGAGGACCTGAACGTGCGCGGCCTCGCAAGGGGCCGTCTGGCCATGTCCGTCCACGATGCTGGATGGGCCACTTTCCGGCGCCTGCTCGAGGAGAAGGCGGGCCGTTACGGTCGCACTGTCCACGTCGTGCACCGCACGTTCCCGTCCTCCCGGCTCTGCTCGGCGTGCGGGCACCGTGACGGTCCCAAGCCCCTGCATGTGCGGGAGTGGGCCTGTTCGACGTGTGGTGTTCTGCATGACCGTGACCTCAACGCTGCTCGCAACATCCTGGCCGCCGGGCAGGCGGACAGGCTAGACGCCCCTGGAGGGCCGGCAGGACCCGGCGTGGCGCTCCCACGCCAGGCACGGCCTGTTGAACGGGGAACCCGCCTCGGCGACCTGCGAACCACGGGTATTCGTGCCGCAGGCGCGGGAGGAATCCCCGTCCGTGAGGGCGAGGAGGATGTCAAACCTGCTCGTTGCTGGATGCGGCGCTCATGGTCATGAGCCGCATGAGGGATTCCTGGGTGGCGTCGGCACGGGCGACCTCGCCGGTGATCCGGCCTTCGGCCATGGTGTAGATCCGGTCGCACAGGCCCAGGAGTTCGGGGAGTTCGGACGAGATGACGAGCACGGCCTTTCCCTGGGCGGCCAGTTCGGCGATCACGGTGTAGATCTCCGCCTTGGCGCCGATGTCGATGCCCCGGGTGGGCTCGTCGAGGATCAGCACCTCCGGCTCGGCGAAGATCCACTTGCTGAGGACGACCTTCTGCTGGTTGCCGCCGCTGAGCGTGCCGGTCCGGGTGAACACCGTCGGGGCCTTGATGTTCATGGTCCGCCGGAACGATTCGGCGACCTTGCTCTCCTCGTGCCGGTCGACCCGGCCGTACCGGGCGACCTTGCCGAGCGCGCTCAGCGAGATGTTCCGGCTGATGTCGTCGATGAGGTTGAGGCCGAGCTGCTTGCGGTCCTCGGTGACGTAGGCGATGCCGTGGCCGATCGCCTCCGGCACCGTCCGGGTGCGGACCTCCCGGCCGTGCAGCAGCACCCGGCCACCGCCCCAGCGCCCGTACGAGCGGCCGAAGACGCTCATCGCGAGTTCCGTGCGACCGGCGCCCATCAGCCCGGCGATGCCGACGATCTCGCCGCGCCGCACGTTCAGCGAGGCGCCGTCCACCACCGTGCGCTGCTGGTCGATCGGGTGCCGGACGGTCCAGTCCTCGACCTCGAAGGCGACCTCGCCGATCTCCGGGGTGCGTTCGGGATAGCGGTGCTCCAGGTCCCGGCCGACCATGCCGCGGATGATCCGGTCCTCGGAGATGCCCTCGGCGCCGATCGCGATGGTCTCGATGGTCTGCCCGTCGCGCAGGATGGTGACGGCGTCGGCGACCCGGGCGATCTCGTTCAGCTTGTGCGAGATGATGATGCAGGAGATGCCCCGCGCCTTGAGCTCGAGGATCAGGTCGAGGAGCTTGCGGCTGTCCTCGTCGTTCAGCGCGGCGGTCGGCTCGTCCAGGATCAGCAGTTTGACCTTCTTGGCCAGCGCCTTGGCGATCTCGACCAGCTGCTGCTTGCCCACGCCGAGGTCGGCGACCCGGGTGTGCGGGCTCTCGTCCAGGCCGACCTGCCGCAGCAGTTCGCCGGCGTGGGTGAGCGTCCGGCGCCAGCTGATGATGCCCCGCTTGGCGTGCTCGTTGCCCAGGAAGACGTTCTCGGCGACGGACAGGTACGGCACCAGCGCCAGTTCCTGGTGGATGATCGCGATGCCGCGCTGCTCGCTGGCCCGGATGTCCCTGAACCGGCAGGGCTCGCCCTCGAAGAGGATCTCGCCCTCGTAACTGCCGTGCGGGTGGACGCCGCTGAGCACCTTCATCAGGGTGGACTTGCCGGCGCCGTTCTCACCGCAGATGGCGTGCACCTCGCCGGCGGCCACGGTCAGGTTGACCTCGGAGAGCGCCTTGACGCCGGGGAACGACTTGCTGATCGACCGCATTTCGAGAACGGGTCCAGCCATGCTTGTGCGTCCGTATCGTTCGGGGCGGTGCGGCGCGGACAGGACTTCCGGGCGTCGCACCGCCGGTTCGGCGCGGGGCCCGGTACGCCGGGCCACGCGGGCTACTTGAGCTGGTCAGCGGTGTACTGACCGCTGTCGACCAGGACCTTCTGGTAGTTGTCCTTGTCGACGCTGACCGGCTGGAGCAGCTGCGCCGGGACGGTCTTCACGCCGTTGTTGTACTGGGTGGTGTCGTTGACCTCGGGCTTCCCGCCGGTCAGCAGCGCGTCGCCCATCTGGACGGCGACCTTGGACAGTTGGCGGGTGTCCTTGTAGACGGTCTCGGTCTGCTCGCCCGCGATGATCGACTTCACCGAGGCCAGTTCGGCGTCCTGGCCCGTGACGATCGGCAGCGACTTCGCGGTGCCGTAGCCGACGCCCTTGAGCGAGGAGAGGATGCCGATCGAGATGCCGTCGTACGGCGACAGCACCGCGTCGACGTGGGCGGTGGTGTAGGCCTTGCTCAGCAGGTTGTCCATCCGGGACTGGGCGACCCCGCCGTCCCAGCGCAGCGTGGCGACCTGGTTGAAGTCGGTCTGGCCGCTCTGCACGACGAGCTTCTTGCTGTCGATGTACGGCTTGAGGACGCTCATCGCGCCGTTGAAGAAGAAGGTGGCGTTGTTGTCGTCCGGCGAGCCGGCGAACAGCTCGATGTTGAACGGGCCCTTGCCGTCCTTGAGACCGAGCTTGTCGACGATGTAGCCGCCCTGGAGGACGCCGACCTTGAAGTTGTCGAAGGTCGCGTAGTAGTCGACGTTCTGGGTGCCCCGGATCAACCGGTCGTAGGAGATCACCGGGATGTGCGCGTCGGCGGCCTTCTGCAGCACGTTGGTGAGGGAGGAGCCGTCGATGGCGGCGATCACCAGCAGCTTGGCGCCCTTGGTGATCATGTTCTCGACCTGGGAGACCTGGTTCTCCACCACGTTGTCGCCGTACTGAAGGTCGGTCTTGTAGCCCTTGGCCTGGAAGTCCTTGACCATGTTGTTGCCGTCGTTGATCCAGCGCTCCGACGACTTGGTCGGCATGGCGATGCCGACGAGCCCGCCCTTGGCGTCGCCCTTGGCCGCCCCGTCGCCGACGCCGTTGGCGCTCTGGCCGCAGGCCGCCAGCGAGAGCACCAGGCCCACCGCGACGAGGCCCGCTGAAAGCTTCCGCACAGTTCCTCCAGTGATGATGTTCCGCGACCGGCGCAGAGCGACCCTGGTTGGGCGACTGGGAGCGGTCGAGCGGGGGCCGGCCGGAGCGGTCCCTCGCGCTGTGGAACGTCGGGGCTGCGGTAGCTCTGGCCTGGCGTGACATGAAGTGTTAACGCTAACAACGGCGCCGTCAAGGGGCGTGAGATCACCGTTGGGTCGCGGTGCCGCCTCAGCGCGTCGGCCTGGGCCTGAACCGCCGGGAGGGAGGTGCTCCGGGGGTGCTCCGGATGAACATTCGGGGAACTGTGGCTGAATGTTGAGTGTGCCGCAGGGGGCGGAGGGGTGGCTGTCTTCCGGGCGGCGCCGTGGACGGCCTTCTGCGTGGGCGGCCATGACGAAGTGCCCGCCTCCCGCCGGCGGTCGGGAAGCGGGCACCTGCCGGTCCGGGGATCAGCCGGTGGCGAGGGTGAGGCCGTAGGTGTCGAGGATCGGGTTGACGGGCTGGAAGTAGGTGGTCCCGCCGGACGTGCGGTTGCCGGAGCCGCCGGAGGTCACGCCCTGCGCCTGGCTGCCCGAGATGAACGAGCCGCCGGAGTCGCCGGGCTCGGCGCACACACTGGTGCGGGTGAGGCCGAAGACGGAGCCCTGCGCGTAGTTGACCGTCGCGTCGTACTGCCTGACGGTGCCGCAGTGCCAGCCCGTGGAGCCCGAGCGGCAGACCGAGGAGCCGATCGGGGCGACGGCGGAGCCGGAGACCGTCACCGTGCCACCCGCGTAGTCGTTGACCTGGGGCTGGGCCGCCCAGTTCGAATCGGTCTGGACTCACGAGTAGTCGTTGCCCGGGAAGCTCGACCCCTGGAAGGTGCCGATCGAGGTGCCGTCCGGGGCGGCGGCGCTCGAACCCGCCTGACCACAGTGACCGGCGTTGACGAAGCCGGGCCGGCCGTTGCCGTCATCCTCGAAACCGCCGAGCGCGCCCGGCAACGCGGCCTGCGGGCCGATCTGACCGTGGCCGACGCCGCCTGCCGGGTCACCGGCCGACTGCCCGCCGCCAGCGATCCGGAGGCCGTCACCGACTGCCTGCGCACCGCCCCCGCCGAAGCCGGCGCCGAGCGACTCGACCATGTTCACGCTCACGCCACCGGCACCGCCCAGGGCGACACCGCCGAACTGGCCGCCGTCACCGCGGTCGCCGCCGAACTCGGCACACGGAGGTCCCCGTCACCTCCCACAAGGGCGCGATCGGTCACCTCCTGCACGTCTCCGCGGTCCCGGCCCTGGCCGCCGCGGCGCTCACCCTGCGCACCGGTTTCGTCCTTGCGACCCCCGGCCTGGCCACCCCCGAGCGGGTCGAACGGGTCGACCACCCGCGGGTGGTGACGCAGTACCCGGACCTGCGGGTGGCCGCGGTGAACAGCTTCGGCTTCGGCGGTAACAACGCCACCGTGGTGCTGCGCCGCGACTGACGTGGTGCGACGGGCGCGGATGCGATCGGCCGGGCCGAGGAGAGCCGCAGGGCCGCGCGTGGTCGCGCGGGCGGCCTGCCGGTTCAGGCGGCGGCGGCCAGGTCGGCGCGGCCGAAGAGCAGGGCGTAGCCGCGGGGGAGGCTGGTGAGGAGGCGGTCGGTGAGGTCCTGGCCGGCCAGGGTGGCGAGGGCGGTCAGCACGGAGGAGGCGTCCCAGCGGGCGGCGGTGAGGGTGGTGCCCAGGGTGCGGGCGAGGGCCTCGACGAACGCGGGGGCGCTGACCGGTGCGGGCAGCGGGATCTGGGCGGCGAAGACGGCCCGGGCCCGTTCGGGCAGGGCGGCGGCCAGATCGCAGCGTTCCTCGCCGGTCAGCTGGGCCCCGAGGTGGGTGAGGACGGCGGTCAGGACGCGGTCGGCTTCCTCGTCGGTCCGGTAGCGGCCGTCGGTGCGGACCTGCTGGACGAGGCGGCGGTGCCGGGTCATGGGTGATGGCCTTCCGGAGTGGGCCGCCGCGGTGTGCGCGCGGCGGCGGGTGGCGGGGACGGGAGTCGGGGAGGGACTCGGGGACGGGACTCGGGACGGACGTCAGGGGCGCTGGCCGGGCGCGGGGCGGCCGAAGAGCAACTCGTAGCCGGGCGGCAGTTGGAGCAGGACGCGTTCCATGAGCTCGTCACCGGCCGCATCGGCGACCGTGGACAGCACGGCGCCGACGTCCCAGAGCGCGGTCTGTTCGGTGGCGCCCTCGATCCAGGCGGCGGTTGCGCGCACGAACCGGTCCGGGCTGAGCGGCTCGGCCGCCTGCAGCGGGTTGAGCAGGACCAGCGAGAGGGCCTCGGGCAGGCGGGCCGCGAGCTGGGCCCGCTCGTCGCCGACCAAGTGGGCGCCGAGCAGGGCCAGCACGACCCGGGCCGCGCGTTCGCTCTCTTCGCGGGTGTCGTATTCGCCGCGTTCGCGGATCTCCTCCAGGAACGCCTCCCATCGGAGCGTCACGACGGATCCTCCCTTCGGCGCTGGACCGTCCGGGCACGGGGTCGTGCGACGGTCCCGGTGGGCGGGGGGCCGGGGAACAGGTGGTGATCGAGGCCGGCGAGTTCGAACAGTCTGGCCACGGAACGGCCGACGCCCCGCAGCACCAACCGGGCGCCCTGCCGGTCAGCCTGGTGGCGGGCCTGGACCAGGGCGCCGAGGCCCGAACAGTCCATGAACGTCAGGCCGGACAAGTCGACCACCACCTCGCGGTGCGCGGCCAGCGCACGGACCAGGTCATCGTGCAGGCGGGGCGCGGTGTCGAGGTCGATCTCGCCGCGTGCCCGCACCACGAACGGAACGGGGATCTGGTCGTACATGGGTGCTCACTGTCCCGCCCGCTCGCGCGCGACGGGCGGGCTCGGGAAGGGAACGGGGCGGGGACCTCTCGCGGGCCCCGGGCGATCCCCGGGACGGCGCGAGAGGCCACCTGGGCCGGGTCAGGCCTGGATCTGCTTGCGGGTGCCGCCATGACTGATCTCGACCTTGCGGGGCTTGGCCCGCTCGGCGACGGGGATGCGCAGGGTCAGCACGCCCTCGTCGTAATCCGCAGTGATTCCGTCGGGGTCGAGGGTGTCGGACAGCATGACCTGGCGGGAGAACACGCCGAGCGGCCGTTCGGACAGCTCCCACTTCACGTCGTCGCCCTGGTGGCGGGGACGGCGCTCCGCCTTGACGGTCAGCATGTTCCGCTCGACGTCGATGTCGATCGCCTCCGGGTCCACCCCTGGCAGGTCGAAGCAGATCACGTACTGGTCGCCGGCGCGGTACGCGTCCAACGGCATCGGCGTGGGTCGGGACCAGGTGCCGGTCGTGCCCAGGAACTGCTGGGTCAGCCGGTCCAGCTCGCGGAACGGGTCGGTGCGCAGCAGCATCGCGAAACACCTCCACTCGGATCGATGGGTGCCAGTGCGCTTCACCTTCCATCGTTGTAGCACGTCATCCGAACGATGACAAATCCAATCGGTCGTCGCTAGCATGACGATATGAGCGAGAAGCCACCGAAGTCCGCCCCGGCCCCCGCCCCCGCCAGGCCGCCCGTTTCCTTTCCCGCCGTCGCGGCGGCACTGGCCGCCATCGACGAGGCGGTCCGCACCGCCCAGGCCCCCGAGGCCTCCCGGCACCCCGCGGGCGCGCCGGGTGAGGCTCCCGGCGGAGCGGGCGCGGCGCAGGCGCTGGCCGCCCTGGTGCTGCTGCGCGAACTCCGGACCCAACTCGCCGGCTGGGAAGCCGGCCTGGTGGAGACCGCCCGGGCGGCCGGCGCCACCTGGGCCGACCTCGCACGGCCCATGGGCGTCGCCAGCCGGCAGGCCGCCGAGAACCGCTACCTGCGCCTGCGCCCCGCTGGAACCACCCGCCGCACCGCCACGGAGACCGGAGCGGAACGGGTCAAGGCCGTCCGCGACCGCCGCGCCGCCGACCGGGCCATCATCGCCTGGGCCCGGGCCAATGCCGCCGAGCTCCGCATCCTCGCCGCCCAGATCACCGCCGCCGGACTGGCCTCCGACGCCCGTCTCGCCCAAGCCGCCCTGACCGCCGCCCTCGGCACCACGGACGCCGCCGACCTGATTGCCCCGCTCACCGACATGCGCCCCCACCTCGGCGCCGACCACGGTGATCTCGCCACCCGCCTCGACGTCCTGTCCCGCCGCACCTCCGAGCTCCGTGACGACAGCGACCGGCGACGGGCCTGACACCTGGTGCTCGGCCGTGGGTGCAGGGACCGGGTGCGCCATGGTAGTTCAGAAGGCCCGGACGGGTGCGGTGGCGGGTCGGTGGGGGCTCAGGGAGCCGGGGCGGGAGGGGCGGGAGGCGCGCCGATGAGGGCGCGCAGGGCGCGGGGGTCGACCTTGCCGTTGGCGGTGAGGGGGAAGCGGTCGACGACGTGGACGGCGTCGGGCTGTCCGTAGCCCGCGTTGGGGCGGGCCTCCTTC
The DNA here is from genome assembly GCF_053596495.1 of Kitasatospora sp. NPDC001683. Taxonomy (NCBI): domain Bacteria; kingdom Bacillati; phylum Actinomycetota; class Actinomycetes; order Kitasatosporales; family Streptomycetaceae; genus Kitasatospora; species Kitasatospora sp. NPDC001683. The sequence continues at coordinate 15,127 of NZ_JBSFGK010000102.1, read as the reverse complement.
AGGACCACCTGGCGTCCCGCCCGGTCCTTCGCGAGGTAGACGCCGCCGGCATTGGAGAAGTGCAGGGCCCGTTCGACCCGGTAGGGGAAGGAGCCGCCGTCGTCGCGGGCGGCCATCGCCTCGGTGACGAAGCCGGGCGGGGTGACCCGCTCGGGGACTTCGAAGACCGGGCGGCGCCGGTCGGGCACCAGGGTGCCGTCGGGGCGGGCGACGGCGAGGACGGGGGTGCCGTCCGGGCCGGGGCAGTAGCGGGAGGCGAATCCCCCGTAGCGCACGTGCAGCGGGGCCGTTACCCCAGCGCAGGTCGGTGAGGATGTAGGGGCCGGCCTCGCCGTCGAGGAGCTTGCCGAGCTCCAGTCGGCGACGGCGTCGTACTTGGTGGGGATGAGTCCCGGGAAGAACAGTGCCACGGACATGCGTCACCCCTGGTTCGTCTGCTGCTGGGCCGGAGTCGGGAAGTCGCCGTCCGGCTCGTCCACGCCCGGCGGGCGGTCGCCCAGGGTCACCGCCGCCTCGACCACGGCGGTCCGCCCGACGGAGCACTCGATCCAGGCGGCGGTGAGCACCTCGTCGAGCTCCTCCGCGCGCTCGACCCGCCGGTACCAGAGGCCGAGGTCGCGGGCCTGGCCGGCGGTACCGGTGGCGCGGTCGGCGGCGGCGAACGCGAAACGGGAGTGCGACCCGCAGACGCGCTCCAGGTTCGACTGGAGCCATCCGTACCCGCCGTTGTCGAGCACGACGTACAGCACCGGGGCCGGGATCTCGGCCAGCGTGGGCAGTTCACCGCGGAAGACGTTGAACGCGCCGTCACCGGCCAGCGCCACCACCGGGCGCTCGGGCTCGGCGAGCGCCGCGCCGAACGCCGCGGCGACGCCGAAGCCGAGCGGCGTCTGCTCACTGGGCACGATCGAACCGCCGGCCGAGCGGCAGGTCCAGTGCGGGTAGAAGTACGACCACATGTCCTGCAGGCCGTTCTCCTGCACCAGGATCCGGTCCTCCGGCACCGCCCGGTCGATCGCCTCCAGCACCCTGGCGACCGTCACCGCCCCCTCGGGGACCGTCAGGCGGGCCTGCTCGGCGCGCTTGGCGGCGGCCTCGAACAGCTCGGAGCGCGCCTCCCGCACCAACTCCGCCCAGTCGCGGGCACCGGGACAGGTGGCCAGGGCCGCGGTCCAGCCGGCCACCGTACGGGCCACGTCGCCCAGGACGTTCAGACCGGGGGAGGCGGTGACCACCGAGTCCTCGCCCGCGACCACCTGGATCACCGGCAGCGCGTCGCGCTCGGGCCAGCCGAAGGTCGCGGTCTCCTCCAGCCGGCTGCCGAGCGCCACCACCAGGTCCGCCCGGTGCCACAGCCGGGCGACCGGCTCCTGGGCGTAGAGGCCGGACACCCCGCAGTACAGCGGGTGGTCCTCGGCGACGGTGCCGCGCCCGGAGGCGGTCACGAACACCGGTGCGCCCAGCAGCTCGGCGAAGCGCTCGATCGCGCCGTCCTCGTTGCGGTGCCGGGCACCGCCGCCCACCAGTAGCAGCGGCCGGCGCGCCGCCGCGATCCGCTCGGCGCTCGCGCGCAGCACCTCCTCGTCGGGGGCCAGCCGCTGCGGCCGGGAGTCGCGCCAGGCCACCGGTCGCGGGATGCCCTGCGCGCCGATCTGCTCGGCGATCTCCAGGTAGACCGGGCCGGGCGTGCCGTTGACGGCCGTCGCGACCGCTCGCTCCAGGGCCGCGGGCAGCTGCTCGGGACGGTCGACCCGTTCGGCCCGCTTGACGAACGGCCGTACCGCGGCGAGCTGGTCCAGTTCCTGGAAGGCCCCGGTACCGAGGCGGTCCAGCGCGGTGCCGCCGGCCAGCAGGACGACCGGGGCGGCGGCGCTGCGGGCCTCCAGCAGCCCGGTCAGCGCGTTGGTCAGGGCCGGGCCCTTGCCGACCACGCACACGGCGGGGCTGCCCTGGGCGAGGGCGTGGCCGGTGGCCATGTAGAGGGCGTTGCGCTGGTCCCGGCAGAGCACCACCGTGGTGTTGCTCTCCTCCAGCGCGGCGAGCAGGTCCATGTCGTCGCCGGGCAGGCCGAAGACGGCGTGCACCCCGAGGTGGGCGAGATGGTCCGCGACCGCGAACCAGGCGCCGGGGAACGGGGGTTTGAAGGTGGGGCGGTGGGTCACGGTCGGCCTTCCGGGAGATGCTCGGCGACGGCCTTGGAGATCAGGATCGGTTCGACCCACTGGCCGGTGCCGTCGGTGATGTAGTTCGCCTGCCGCCCGTAGCCGCCGAACGGCGCGTTGCCGTCGTCGGTGGCGAGCAGGGTGGTGTCGGTGGTCACGGTGGTGCGCCGGGAGAGCGCCTTGACGAGGTCGGGCGCCCGGCCGTAGACGCTGGAGCCCAGGGCCCGTTTGGTGAACATGCGGGTGGTCAGGACGGCGGCGAGTGCCTGTTCGTCCTGGTAGGGCGTCAGGTCGGCGCCCGGGGCGACCACGAAGGGGTTCACGCCCGAACCGAGGAACAGGAACAGCTGGCCGGGGGCGTGTCGGGCGCGGACCTGCTCGGCGTTGCGGCAGGCCCCGGTGAAGACGACCACGTCGGCGCGCCGGGCCTCCTCCTCCAGGAAGTCCCGCTGGCTGGTGGTGGCCAGTTCGACCGGCAGGCCGTGCACCGGCGCCAGCATCGCGTGCAGCCGCGCCATCTGGTCTCCGCCCGGGCCGGCCAGCTCGCCGGTGACCGGGCGCGCGCCCGCGACGACGGTCCGGGTGCCCGCAGTGGCGCGTGAGCACGGCGAAGCCCCCGCCGGACCAGGGCGGGGGCGCGCCGGGAAAGCCAAGTGCCGTGCTCGAGAGGCCGGTTCAGGACCTCCGCGCCACGTGTCGGGCGCGCAACCGGTCGGCCGTGATGGCCAGGCCCAGGACGCAGCCGAGCACGATGTTGGTGTAGTCGGAGTTGACCTGGAGGGTGGTCAGCCCGTTGTTGATCAACTCCAGCAGGACGGCGCCGGCCACGATCCCCAGGACGCGGCCCTGACCACCGGTCAGGCTGACTCCGCCGATGACCGCGGCCGCGATCGCCGTGAGCTCCCAGCCGACGCCGACGCCGCTGGCGGAGCCGACCCCCATCCGGCCCAGCACGAGCATTCCGGCGAAGGCCGACACCAACGAGGAGGCCACGTACATGGACACCACCCGCCGGTCACCGCGGATGCCGGCCAGCCTGGCCGCCTCGGGATTGCCGCCGACCGCGTAGACCTGCCGCCCGGCGTAGGTGCGCTCCAGGAAGAACCACGCGGCGACGGCGATCACCGTGAACAGCACCAGTGGCACCGGGACTTGGGCGAGATAGCTCTGACCGATGTCGCCGAAGAACGGGGAGATGCCGACGATCGAGGTACCGGAGGTGATCGCCAGGGTCACGCCCTGCGCCACGGTGTAGGTGACCAGGGTGACGACGAACGGCGGCATCCGCAGCCGGGTGACGGCCAGTCCGTGGATCAGCCCGACCAGTCCGGCGACGGCCAGGGTTGCCAGCACCGCCAGGCCGGCGGGAAGTCCGGCCCGCACGTTGAACCAGGACATCAGGATCACGCTGGTGCCCAGCAGGGCACCCACCGACAGGTCGATGCCACCGGTCAGGATGACCAACGACTCACCGATCGCGATCAGCCCGTACTGTGCCAGATCGGCGCCCATGCCCTGGAGGTTGACCGCGCTCGCGAAGGTGTCCCGGGCGAGCGCGAGCGCCGCGAACACGGCGACGCAGGCCAGGACGACGCCCACCTCCGGCGTGTCCACCAGTACGCGCAGCCGGCTCCGGGCCGGTGCCTGTGCCTCCCTCTCCGGGGCGGGAGCGGTCCGGGTGGTCATACGGTCGCCTCCGTGTTCGCCGCCGGCTCCGGCCGGCTGGTGGCCGCTGTCATGATCCGTTCCTTGCTGAAGTGCTCGCGCGGCAGGTCGGCGACGATCCGTCCGTGGGCCATCACCAGGATCCGGTGGCAGATCCACAGCAGCTCCTCCAGTTCGGAGGAGGCTGCCAGGACGGCGAGGCCGTCCGCCGCAGCCCGGTCGACGAGCCGGTAGATCTCGGCCTTGGCACCCACGTCGACGCCACGGGTGGGCTCGTCGAGCAGCAGCACCTCGGGGGCGGCGTGCAGCCACCGCCCGAACACGACCTTCTGCTGGTTGCCGCCGGAGAGGTCGCCGATCGGCTGCTCCTGGCTGTGCAGCCGCACCCCCAGGCCGTCGATGATCCGGCGGGAGCGCTCCCGGTCGCCGCCGGGCGCGAGCACGCCGTGCCAGGAGTCGCGCCGCAGGGTGGCCAGGGTCGCGTTCCACCGCACCGGGTGGGAGAGCAGCAGCGACTGCTCCTTGCGGTCCTCCGGCACCAGCCCGATGCCCGCGGCGACCGCGTCGGCGGGGTGGCGCGGGCGGAAACGGCGCCCCTCCAGCTCGACCTCGCCCCCGGTGCGGGGCTGCGCGCCCATCAGGGTGTGCAGCAGCCGGCTGCGGCCCGAGCCCATCAGGCCGGCCACGCCGACGATCTCACCGGCCCGCAGCTCCAGATCGACCGGGCCGAGGCCGTCCGCGGTCAGCCCCCGGGCGGTCAGGACGGTGCGGGCCGTCATGGGGGCACGGCGGACGGCGAGGTCGCGGGCGAGTTCGCCGCCGACCATCTCGCGGATCATCCGCGCCTCGGTGGCCTCGGCCGGGGTGAGATCGGCGACCAGGCGGCCGCCGCGCAGCACCAGCACGCGGTCGGCGACGTCCCGCACCTCGTCCAGGCGGTGGCCGATGAACAGCACCGCGCCGCCGTCCGCGGCGTGCCGCCGGGCGAGGGCGAGGACCTTGCCGGCCTCGACCGGCCCGAGCGAGGAGGTCGGCTCGTCCAGGATCAGGACCAGCGGCCGGTTGCCCCAGGCCTTGGCGATCTCGGTCATCTGCCGCAGCGGGACGGGCAGCCGCTCCACCGGGCGATCGACGTCGACGCCCTCGACGCCGATGTCCGCCAGCAGTTCGCGGGCCTCGCGGCGGGTGCCGGCGCGGTCGAACAGGGCCCGGCGCAGCGCCCCGGCGCCCTGGGCGGCCCGGGTGCGCCGGCCGAGCAGCAGGTTCTCGGCCACGCTCATCCGGCCGACCAGCGGGAACTCCTGCGCCACCAGGCTGACCCCGAGGGCCTTGGCGTGGTCGGGCCGGCCCGGCTGAAGGGGGCGGCCGGCGATCAGGACCTCACCGGCGGTGGGGGAGACGGTGCCGGACAGCACGCCCATCAGGGTCGACTTCCCGGCGCCGTTCTCCCCGACCACACAGGTGATCTGACCGTGCATCAGATCGAGCTCGGGGATGTCCAGTACGGTGACCGGCCCGTAGCTCTTGCGCACCGCGCGCAGGGCCGCGGCCGACTGACCGGCGGTGCGGGCGCCCGGCCCGGTCATCCTGTGATGCCGAGCTGGGTCTGCTTGGCGCGGAACGCCGCCAGATTGTCCGGGGTCACCACGCCGACGCCGGAGCTCAGGGTGCTGCCGTCGGACTCCAGGAACGGCTTGACGATGGCCATGGTGGCGTCCTTGCCCAGCACCTTGAGCGCGGCCAGCAGGTAGGCGCCGGTGTAACCCTGCTGGTAGGGCGACTGGACGACGGTCGCCTGGATGACGCCCTGCTGGATGAACGTGAGGGTCTGGGCGTCGCTGTCGTCCGAGACCACCTTGACCTTGCCGGTCCGGCCCGCGGCCTGCACGGCCTGCGCGGCGGAGGGGCCGTCGTAGGAGTAGACGCCGTACAGGCCGGTCACGCCCGGGTCGGTCTGGATGGCGGTCTGGGCGTTGGTGAGGGCCTTGGCCGCGTCCATGCTGTCGGCGAGCTTGTTGGACACCTTGATGTCGGTGCCCTTCAACGCGTCCTCGAAGCCCTGGATGCGTTCGACGGCGTTGGAGGCGGTCAGCGAGCCGACCAGCACCACGACCTTGCCGTGGCCGCCCAGCGCGGCCTTCATCGCCTCGCCGGCCCGCTTGCCGGCCTGGTAGTTGGGCGTGCCGAGGTAGAGCGCGGCGCCGTCCTCGGCGGGCAGCGGCGAGTCGATCGCCAGCACCGGGATTCCGGCCGAACCGGCGGACTGGATGGGCGACTTGACGGCCGTCGGGTCGATCGCGGAGAGCGAGAAGGCGGAGATGTCCTGGCCGCGCAGGGTCTGGAGGATGGACAGCTGCTGGTCCAGCCGGCCGTTCGCCGGGGCCTGGAAGGTGCCCTTGACGCCGAGGTCGGCGAGGCCCTTGGTGAAGCCGGCCTTTCCGGCGTTCCAGTAGTCCACGGCGACGTTGACCACCATGGCCAGGTCCAGCTGGGAGAGGTCCTTGCCCTGGAGGGCCGTCTTGAGCGCGGCGTCGAGGCGGGTCAGGTTGTCGTCGTTGAAGGTGATGTCGCCCTGGATCGCGGGTGCGGCGGCCGGCGAGCCGCCGGTGGAGGTGCCGGAGTCACCGGCGCCCTGCTTGCTGCAGCCGACGGCCAGCGCGAGGACGACGATCGCGGTGGATGCGACGCGGGTGGCTCTGGAGAGCCGGGGCAGGGTTGTGCGCATGAGGTGGTTCCTCTCGATCGCTGCCGGTGAGTGGGGAGCAGGAGAAAGGCGCGGCGAACCGGCGCGAATGCTCGGGTGTGCTGGTGTGCCGGTGTGGAGTGTGAGCGCTCACATTGCCCAGCGTCAACCACCGTGCAACCACGGACGTGTGACGTACTGACGGCCGGTCATGGGCGATTGGCGCGTTTCCACGCTGTGGACCTGTCAGAACTCTTGACGGGACACGGGCGGTGCGGGCACTGTCACCGGTCCAGGAACCTCCACTTCCCGCCCGGGCCGAAGTGTGTCGCCACGGGCTGGATTGTTAGCGCTCACTTTCCCCTGGCCGCGCTCACGATGAGCAGGGAGACACCATGAGTGACACCAACAGGACCACCCGTGGACGGGGCGCACTGCGCCGCCTCGCCCGCGCCGGGGCGGCTCTCGCCGTCCTCGTCGGCGCCCTCGCCGGCGCCACCGCGACCAGCGGTGTGGCTCAGGCGGCCACGCAGGGGCCGTGCGACATCTACGCCGCCGGCAACACGCCCTGTGTGGCCGCGCACAGCACCACCCGCGCGCTCTACGCGGGATACGGCGGGCCGCTGTACCAGGTCCGGCGTTCCTCGGACCAGGCGCTGCGGGACATCGGCGTCCTGAGCGCCGGCGGCTACGCCGACGCCGCCACCCAGGACTCCTTCTGTGCCGGCACCAGCTGCGTGATCACCGTGATCTACGACCAGTCCGGCAAGGGCAACCACCTCACCCAGGCCCCCGGCGGCGGCGCCGCGCCCGGTCCGGACAACCTCGCGGACGCGACCCTGGCGCCCACCACGCTGAACGGCCACCGCGCCTACGGCGTGTACGTCGCACCGGGCACCGGCTACCGCAACAACCACACCTCCGGCGTCGCCACCGGCGACCAGCCCGAGGGGATGTACGCGATCCTCGACGGCACCCACTACAACGGCGGCTGCTGCTTCGACTACGGCAACGCCGAGACCAGCAGCACCGACACCGGCAACGGCCACATGGAGGCCATCTACTTCGGCAACATCAAGGTCTGGGGCTACGGCAGCGGGACCGGCCCCTGGGTGATGGCCGACCTGGAGAACGGCCTGTTCTCCGGTGTCAACGCGGGCTACAACGCCAACGACCCGACGGTGAACCACCGCTACCTGACGGCCATGGTCAAGGGCGCCCCCAACCAGTGGGCGATCCGCGCCGGCGACGCCCAGTCCGGCGGGCTGTCGACCTTCTACTCCGGTCCGCGCCCGAACGTGGCGGGCTACAACCCGATGCACAAAGAGGGCGCGATCATCCTCGGCATCGGCGGCGACAACAGCAAGGGCGCCCGCGGCACCTTCTACGAGGGCGTGATGACCTCCGGCTACCCGTCGGAGGCCACCGAGAACGCCGTCCAGGCCAACATCGTCGCGGCCGGCTACGCCAGTACCCCGGTGACCGCCACGGGGGCGCTGCGCGGCGCCGGTTCGGGCAAGTGCCTGGACGTTCCCAACGCCTCCACCACCCCCGGGACGCAGGCGCAGATCTACAGCTGCTCCGGAGCGGCGAACCAGACCTGGACCCGCACCGCCGCCGGACAGCTCACCGTGAACGTCTCCGGCACCACGCTGTGCCTGGACGCCTACGGCGGCGCGACGGCCGACGGCACCAAGGTGGTGACCTGGCCCTGCAACGGCGGTGCCAACCAGCAGTGGCAGTTCAACTCCGACGGCAGCGTCACCGGCGTCCAGTCCGGCCGCTGCCTGGACGTCGCCGGGGCGCTCACCGCCGACGCCACGCCCGTCCAGTTGTGGAGCTGCTGGGGCGGCGACAACCAGAAGTGGATCCTCGGGTAGCACCCGCTCCGGCCGACCCGGCCCCGGCCCCGGCCCCGACTCCGCGCAGCCGCGGAGCCGGGGCCCGGCCAACTCCTCTTGACCGCGCCTGCCGCATCGGCGCCGGGCGGACTGGAAGATCGATTCGGAGGTGTGGCAGGGAAATGAGTCGCCGCAGCGCGCAGGGGTCATTACCGTCGGGGGGCATGAAGCTTCTCTCCGTCAATGTGGGCAGGCCCCGACCCAACCCGTGGAAGGGCCTCAGTGCGACGGGCATCGACAAGCAGCCCGTTGACGGGCCGGTCGCGGTCACCGCCCCCGGCCCGAAGGGCACCGGCGCGGTCGGTCTCGCCGGCGACCGCGTCTACGACGTGAAACACCACGGCGGCTCCGATCAGGCCGTCTACGCCTATGCCCGCGAGGATCTCGACGGTTGGGAGGCCGAGCTGGGCAGGCCGCTCGCCAACGGGGTCTTCGGAGAGAACCTCACGACCGTCGGCCTCGACGTCAACGGCGCCCTGATCGGTGAACGTTGGCGGATCGGGCCGGATGTGGTCCTGGAGGTGTCGTGCGCGCGGATCCCATGCTCGACGTTCGAGGGGTGGCTGCAGCGAGAGGGCTGGATCACGCGGTTCACCCGGGCCGGCGTGCCGGGTGCCTATCTGCGCGTGGTCGAGCCGGGAGCCATTCGGACCGGCGACCCCGTCGGGATCGTGCACCGGCCCGACCACGACGTGACCGTCGAAGTCGTCTTCCGCGCGATGACGCTCGAACCGGCCCTGCTGCCGCGACTCCTGGCCGCCGACGCGCTGCCCGAGGAGGTTCGGGCACTGGCTCGCAGGCGCACGACCGCGTAGCTGATCGCGTTCTTCGGCGGAGCGGCTGCGCGAACGGGGGCGGGGGAGTCCAACGCTGGCGTGTGAGGACGGACTTGGATTTCCGCCTCGCTGCCGTGACGGGGCGCGGGCGGCGAGGAACGGCCGAGCCGTGCGACGAAGCGGCGGAGTCGACCCTCCTCCGTGCCGAGGTCAGCGACGCCGCGGGCGGCACCGCAGCGCTCAGCTACCCGATCGGCCTGGCCCGAACGCGCTGCGTGTGCATCGCTCACCTTCCCGCTGCCCCGGCGCGAACAGCGGGAAGGTGATCCGGCAACTCACCCCCGTGGAGGAGGTGTGCGCGTTAACTTGGCGGTATTGGCACATGTCGGCGGCCTGAAGTGCTGGTAAGAAGGGGAGCTGCCGTTGAGCCGAGGGTGACGGATTGGCCTGGACCTGGTCGCGTACTGTGGTCCACAACCGAGGAGGGGACTGCAAGTGGGAACCGACAGCGCCGGGACGGAACAGCGCCAGCCCGTGATGGCGGACGTGGCGAAACTGGCGGGAGTGTCCCACCAGACGGTGTCCCGGGTGCTCAACGGTGCCCCGCACGTCCGGCCCGACACCCGGGACCGGGTGCTGGCCGCCATCCGGGAGCTGGACTACCGGCCCAACTCCGCCGCCCGCGCGCTGGTCACCCGCCGCTCGCAGACCCTCGGGGTGGTCAGCTTCGACTCGACCCTGTACGGCCCCGCCTCGATGCTGGACGGCATCGAGCAGGCCGCGCGCAGCGCCGGGTACTTCGTGAGCGTGACCAGCCTGCGCTCCCTGGACGGTCGTTCGGTCCAGGACGCCGTCGACCGGCTGCGCGACCAGGGGGTGGAAGGCGTGGTGGTGATCGCGCCGCAGACCTCCTCCGTCAGCGCGGTGGCCCGGTTGTCCAGCACCGTGCCGGTCGTCGCGGTCGGGTCGGGCGACCAGAGCCGGGTGCCCATGGTGTCGGTGGGCAACCGCTTCGGTGCCGAAGAGGTTACCGGGCACCTGCTCGACCTGGGGCACCGCACGGTGCACCACCTGGCGGGGCCGGCGAACTGGCTGGAGAGCCGGGACCGCGAGGAGGGATGGCGCCTCGCGCTGCGGGAGGCCGGAGCTCCCGTGCCGGAGGTGGAGCGCGGTGACTGGAGCGCCCGCTCGGGTTATCAGGCGGGTCTGCGGATCGCCCGACTGGCCGAGGTCACCGCAGTCTTCTGCGCGAACGATCACATGGCGCTCGGCCTGTTGCGGGCTCTGCACGAGGCCGGCCGCTCGGTCCCCGAGGGCATCAGCGTGGTCGGCTTCGACGACATCCCGGAGGCCGCGTACTTCACCCCGCCGCTGACCACCGTGCGGCAGGACTTCGCCGAACTCGGCCGCCGGGCCCTGGAGATGCTCGTCGGGGAGCTGGAGGGCGTGGCGCTCTCCGATTCCCATGTGCAGATCCTGCCGGAGATGGTGCTGCGGCGCAGCGTGGGCCCTGCCCCCGGGGCGTTCAGTCTGTAGTCGCCGGCCGGCGCGCTGATCACCCGGTTTCGAGAGTTCCGCCCTTGTGAAACTTCCCTTGACACCGTGATTGTTAGCGCTAACAATCACGGTGAGCGTTAACAACATGCTCCCCCCACTCCGCCGGCCGGGCCACCACCGCATCCCGCTTCGTGCGCCCGGTCGACGGCCAGCGTTCCGCCCTTAAGAGGGAGAGGTAGCGGAACGAAGCCTGTCGCCGGTGCGTTCCGCCCTGCCCCGGTCGAGGACCGCACCGGCGACAGACGACGGACAGCAGACCACAGCCGACAGCCGATGGCTGACAGGCGCACACCACAGCCCTCCCGTACGAAGGATGACGAAGTGACCGTGATCCCTGCCGCGCACGACTCCGACCGGTACGTCGTCGGCGTCGACTTCGGCACCCTCTCCGGCCGCGCCGTGGTGGTCCGGGTCCGGGACGGCGAGGAGCTGGGCACCGCCGTCCACGACTACCCGCACGCCGTGATCGACCGCGAGCTGCCCGGCACCGGCCGGCCGCTCCCGCCCGACTGGGCGCTCCAGCACCCGGCGGACTGGCGCGAGGTGCTGCGCACCGCCGTCCCGGCCGCGCTCACCGCCGCCGGCGTCGACCCCGCCCAGGTCATCGGCATCGCCACCGACTTCACCGCCTGCACCGTCCTGCCGGTGCTCGCCGACGGCACCCCACTGGCCGAGACCTCCACCTGGGCGGATCGCCCGCACGCCTGGCCCAAGCTCTGGAAGCACCACGCGGCGCAGCCCCAGGCCGACCGGATCAACGCGCTGGCCCACGCCCGCGGCGAGAAGTGGATCTCCCGGTACGGCGGCAGGATCTCCGCCGAGTGGCAGTACGCCAAGGCACTGCAGGTGCTGGAGGAGGACCCGGCCGTCTACGCCGCCTGCGAGCGCTGGATCGAGGCCGCCGACTGGATCGTCTGGCAGCTCACCGGCGCCGAGAGCCGAAACACCTGCACGGCCGGCTACAAGGGCATCCACCAGGACGGGAGTTACCCGAGCGAGGACTACCTCGCCGCGCTCCACCCGGAGTTCGCCGACTTCGCCCGTACCCGCCTGGAGCACCCGCTCTCCCCGCTGGGCTCCCGGGTCGGCGCGCTCACCGCGCAGGCGGCGGAGTGGACCGGCCTGCCCGCTGGCATCGCCGTCGCCGCCGGCAACGTCGACGCCCACGTGGCCGCACCGGCCGCCCGCGCCGTCGACAACGGCCGACTCCTCGCCATCATGGGCACGTCCACCTGCCACGTGGTCAACGGCGCCACCCTCGCCGACGTCCCCGGCATCTGCGGAGTGGTCGAGGACGGCATCGTCACCGGCTCCTACGGCTACGAGGCCGGCCAGAGCGCCGTCGGCGACATCTTCGCCTGGTGGCTGCGCCAGGGCGTGCCCGCCGACTACCTGGCCGAGGCCGAAGCGAACGGCGAGGACCTCCACCACCTGCTCACCCGCAAGGCCGCCGACCAACCCGTCGGGGCACACGGCCTGGTGGCGCTCGACTGGATGAACGGCAACCGCTCCACCCTGGTCGACCACCACCTGTCCGGCGTGATCGTCGGCCTCACCCTGGCCACCCGGCCCGAGGAGATCTACCGGGCCCTGCTGGAGGCCACCGCCTTCGGCACCCGCGTCATCGTCGAGGCGCTGGAGCGGGGCGGCGTCCCCGTCACCGAGTTCATCGTCACCGGCGGCCTCAAGAAGAACGCCCTGCTGATGCAGATCCACGCCGACGTGCTGCGCCGGCCGGTCTCGGTCGCCGAGTCCGAGCAGGGCCCGGCACTCGGCTCGGCGATCCACGCCGCCGTCGCCGCCGGAGCGTACCCGGACGTCCGGACCGCGGCCGCCGCCATGGGCCGGGTGCGGCGGGGCGCGTACCGGCCCGACCCGGCCGCCGCCGACACCTACGACCGGCTCTTCGCCGAATACCGCGCCCTGCACGACCACTTCGGCCTCGGTGCCGACAAGCTCCTGCACCGCCTGCGCGACATCCGCAACGCCGCCCTCACCACACCGAGCGAGGCCCTGTGAACGCAACCACCGGCCGCCCTGTGAACGCAAACACCGGCCGCCCGAACGCAACCACCGGCTCTGTGAACGCGACCATCGACCGCATCCGCCGCCAGGTCAGCGACCTCCACCAGGAACTGGTCCGCTACAACCTGGTGGTCTGGACGGCCGGCAACGTCTCCGCCCGCGTCCCCGGCGAGGACCTGCTGGTCATCAAACCGAGCGGAGTCTCCTACGACGAGCTGACCCCGGCGAACATGATCGTCTGCGACCTCGACGGCAAGGTCGTCGACGGCCAGCACGCGCCCTCCTCCGACACCGCCGCCCACGCCTACGTCTACCGCCACCTCCCCGAGGTCGGCGGCGTGGTCCACACCCACTCCACCTACGCCTGCGCCTGGGCGGCCCGCGGCGAGGCCGTCCCCTGCGTGCTCACCGCGATGGCCGACGAGTTCGGCGCCGAGATCCCGGTCGGCCCGTTCGCCCTGATCGGCGACGACTCGATCGGCCGCGGCATCGTGGAAACGCTCACAGGCCACCGGTCGCCCGCCGTCCTGATGCAGAACCACGGCGTCTTCACCATCGGCAAGGACGCCAAGGCCGCCGTGAAGGCCGCCGTGATGTGCGAGGACGTCGCCCGCACCGTCCACCTCTCCCGCCAACTCGGCGAGCCCCTGCCGATCGCCCAGGCGGACATCGACAGCCTCAACCACCGCTACCAGAACGTCTACGGCCAGCCCCAGGCCCGGTAAGGAGCCACCCCGTGAAGAAGTCACCGGACGGACACCAGGTCTGGTTCCTGACCGGCAGCCAAGGGCTCTACGGCGAGCAGACGCTGCGCCAGGTCGCCGAGCAGTCCCGGCAGATCGCCGCCGCCCTGGACGACGACCCGGCGATGCCCGTCGAGGTGGTCTGGAAGCCCGTCCTCACCGACGCGAGCGCCATCCGTCGGGTCTGCCTGGAGGCCAACTCCGCGGACGACTGCATCGGCCTGATCGCCTGGATGCACACCTTCTCCCCGGCCAAGATGTGGATCGCCGGCCTCGACGCCCTGCAGAAGCCGCTGCTCCACCTGCACACCCAGGCCAACGTCGAACTGCCCTGGGACTCCATCGACATGGACTTCATGAACCTGAACCAGGCCGCCCACGGCGACCGCGAGTTCGGCTACATCCAGTCCCGCCTCGGCGTCGCCCGCAAGACCGTCGCCGGACACGTCAGCGACCCGACCGTGGCCGCCAGGGTCGCCACCTGGGCCCGCGCCGCCGCCGGCCGTGCCGAACTGCGCGGCCTCAAGCTCGCCCGCTTCGGCGACAACATGCGCGACGTCGCCGTCACCGAGGGCGACAAGGTCGAGGCCCAGCGCCGCTTCGGCGTCTCCGTCAACACCTACGGCGTCAACGACCTGGTCGCCGCGGTGGACGCGGCCGACGACGGCGACGTCACCGCGCTCGTCAAGGACTACGAGGACGGCTACCGCCTCGCGCCCGAGCTGCGGGCCGGCGGCGAGCGCCACGAATCGCTGCGCTACGCGGCGCGCATCGAGCTCGGCCTGCGCGGCTTCCTGGAGCAGGGCGGCTTCAAGGCCTTCACCACCAACTTCGAGGACCTCGGCGGACTACGCCAACTGCCCGGCCTCGCCGTGCAGCGGCTGATGGCCGACGGCTACGGCTTCGGCGGCGAGGGCGACTGGAAGACCGCCACCCTGCTGCGCACCCTCAAGGTGGTGTCCGGCGGGCTGCCCGGTGGCACCTCCTTCATGGAGGACTACACCTACCACCTGGAGTTCGGCTGCGAGCTGATCCTCGGCGCACACATGCTGGAGGTCTGCCCGAGCATCGCGGCCGGCACCCCCTCCTGCGAGATCCACCCGCTGTCGATCGGCGGACGGGAGGACCCGGTCCGGCTGGTCTTCGACGCCGAGCCCGGCCCGGCCGTGGTGGTCGGCCTCGCGGACCTGGGCGACCGGTTCCGGCTGGTCGCCAACGAAGTGGACGTGGTCGTGCCACCGGCACCGCTGCCGCACCTGCCGGTCGCCCGCGCGGTGTGGGAGCCGCGTCCGGACCTCCACACCTCCACCGAGGCCTGGCTGACGGCCGGCGGGCCGCACCACACCGTGCTCTCCCGCGCGGTCGGCACCGAGGAGCTCGAGGACCTCGCCGAGATGCTGGGCGTGGAGCTCCTGGTGATCGACGAGGACACGTCGCTCCGCCGGTTCACCAGGGAACTGCGCTGGAACCAGGCGTACTACCGCCTGGCCCAGGGGCTGTGAGCCCCGTGCCGAGAGCCGACGACGCCCGCCCCCCCCGCGGGCCGGGCCCCGGTGCCCCCCCCACCCCCCCGGAACGGAGCACACCGCGGCCGAGCGCAGCCCACGGGGGCCAC
>NZ_JBSFGK010000101.1:0-26323 GCF_053596495.1 Kitasatospora sp. NPDC001683 | reverse complement strand
CCCGAGACGCTCGGGAGCGGCGGGGCGCGTGCGGCATAGACTTCCGTGGTCCCCCGCAGCAGCAGCAACCCCCAGGAGCGCACCGATGTCCGAGGCCCCCGAGACCAGCCCCGCCACCTCCCGTCGCACCCTGCTCTGCGGGGCCGCGGCCGTCCTCGCGGCCGGGGGCGCCGTGGCGGTCTCCGGTTGCAGCTCCTCCGCCAACTCCTCGGACCAGAGCGGCGCCGCCAAGGGCCCGGTGGACCTCGGCCCGGCCTCGGCGATCCCGGAGGGCGGCGGCAAGGTCTTCCGCGAGCAGAAGATCGTGGTGACCCAGCCCACCGCCGGCCAGTACAAGGCGTTCAGCGCCAAGTGCACCCACGCCGGCTGCATCGTCGACCAGGTGAAGAACGAGCAGATCCAGTGCCCCTGCCACGGCAGCCGGTTCGGCATCGCCGACGGCGCGGTGCAGGACGGCCCGGCCCCCAAGCCACTGCCCGCCTACCCCGTCACGGTCGAGGGCGGGAACCTCAAGGTGACCCCGAGCTGAAGCAGTTGAGCGCGTCCCGTCCGATCTCGTCCCCACGGCCCCGAGCACACTCGGTACGGTGGACCCATGGCTGACCCGAGCACCTACCGCCCGGCGCCGGGGGCGATCCCGACCTCCCCGGGCGTCTACAAGTTCCGTGACGCCCACGGCCGGGTCATCTACGTCGGCAAGGCCAAGAGCCTGCGCCCGCGCCTGTCGTCCTACTTCCAGGACCTCGCCGGGCTGCACCCGCGCACCGCGACCATGGTCACCACCGCCGCCTCGGTGGAGTGGACCGTGGTCACCACCGAGGTCGAGGCGCTCCAGCTGGAGTACTCCTGGATCAAGGAGTTCGACCCGCGGTTCAACGTCAAGTACCGCGACGACAAGAGCTATCCGGAACTCGCCGTCACCCTCAACGAGGAGTACCCGCGGGTCCAGGTGATGCGCGGGGCGCACAAGAAGGGCGTGCGCTACTTCGGCCCGTACGGGCACGCCTGGGCGATCCGCGAGACGGTCGACCTGCTGCTGCGCGTCTTCCCCGTCCGCACCTGCTCCAACGGCGTGTTCAAGCGCGCCCGGCAGGTCGGCCGCCCCTGCCTGCTCGGCTACATCGGCAAGTGCGCCGCCCCCTGCGTCGGCAGGGTCTCGGCGGACGAACACCGGGCGCTGGCCGAGGACTTCTGCGACTTCATGGCCGGGCGGACCGGCAACTACCTGCGCCGGCTGGAAGAGCAGATGCAGGAGGCCGCCGCGGAGATGGAGTACGAGAAGGCGGCCCGGCTGCGGGACGACATCGGCGCCCTGAAGCGCGCGATGGAGAAGAACGCCATCGTGCTCGCCGACGCCACCGACGCCGACCTGCTGGCCGTCGCCGAGGACGAACTCGAGGCCGCCGTCCAGATCTTCCACGTCCGCGGTGGCCGGGTGCGCGGCCAGCGCGGCTGGGTCACCGACAAGGTCGAGGACGTCGACACCGCCGGACTGGTCGAGCACGCCCTCCAGCAGCTCTACGGCGGCGCCACTTCGGACGAGCGCAACGAGAGCGTCCCGCGCGAGGTGCTCGTCCCCGCCCTGCCCGAGCCGGCCGCCCCGATAAGGCAGTGGCTGAGCGAGCTGCGCGGCAGCCAGGTCGACCTGCGCATCCCGCAGCGCGGCGACAAGAAGGACCTGATGGCCACCGTGCAGCGCAACGCCCAGCAGGCGCTCGCGCTCCACAAGACCAAGCGGGCCTCCGACCTCACCACCCGCAGCCGCGCCCTCCAGGAGATCGCCGACGCGCTGGAGCTGGACTCCGTCCCGCTGCGCATCGAGTGCTACGACATCTCCCACCTCCAGGGCGAGGACGTGGTCGCCTCCATGGTCGTCTTCGAGGACGGCCTGGCCCGCAAGAGCGAGTACCGGCGCTTCCAGATCAAGGGCTTCGAGGGCCAGGACGACGTCCGCTCGATGCACGAGGTGATCAGCCGCCGCTTCCGCCGCTACCTCCAGGAGCGCGAGCAGACCGGCGAGTGGGCCGTCCCCGAGGAGGAGCCCGCCACCTCCGAATCCGCCGGTGGAACCGCGGGCCGGGACGACGACGGCCGCCCCAAGCGCTTCGCCTACCCGCCGCAGCTGCTGGTGGTCGACGGCGGCCAGCCGCAGGTCGCCGCCGCCAAGCGCGCGCTGGAGGAGCTCGGCATCGACGACGTCGCGCTGTGCGGCCTGGCCAAGCGCCTGGAGGAGGTCTGGCTGCCCGGCGAGGACGACCCGGTCGTGCTGCCGCGCTCCAGCGAGGGCCTCTACCTGCTCCAGCGGGTCCGCGACGAGGCCCACCGCTTCGCGATCGGCTACCAGCGCACCAAGCGTTCCAAGCGACTCACCGCCGGGGAACTGGACTCCGTCCCGGGCCTCGGCGAAACTCGCCGCCAGGCGCTGCTCAAGCACTTCGGCTCGCTGAAGAAGCTCCGGGCCGCCACCGTCGACGAGATCCGCGCGGTACCCGGCATCGGGCGCCGCACCGCGGAGACCGTTGCGGCGGCGTTGTCGTCCCGTGCACCCGCCGCACCCGCGGTCAACACCGCGACCGGCGAGATCATCGAGGACGGGGACGACCAGGCCGCCGAGCCGGTGGCCGCAGCACCCCAGACCGCACCATCCCAGGAGACGCCATGACGGCCGACGCCGCCCGTCCGTCGGCGAGCCCCGAACCCGCCCGCCTGCCCGGGACGGGGAAGGGCGGCCGTGCCGTGCGCGTTCTCCCCAGCAGAAAGACCGAGAACGGGGAACCGAAGTGACCGTGTCAGACGTGGCCGAGAACGCGCCGGAGCTGGTGATCATCTCCGGCATGTCCGGAGCCGGCCGCTCCACCGCCGCGAAGTGTCTGGAGGACCTCGGCTGGTTCGTGGTGGACAACCTGCCGCCGGCCCTGATCCCCACCATGGTCGACCTGGGCGCCCGCTCCCAGGGCAACGTCGCCCGGATCGGCGTGGTCGTGGACGTCCGCGGCCGCCAGTTCTTCGACGACCTGCTCACCTCGCTGGACGAGCTGGAGAAGCGCGGCGTCCGGCTCCGGGTGGTCTTCCTCGACTCCTCCGACGAGGCCCTGGTCCGCCGCTTCGAGAGCGTGCGCCGCCCGCACCCGCTGCAGGCCGACGGCCGGATCGTGGACGGCATCGCCCAGGAGCGAGACCTGCTGCGCGACCTGCGCGGCGAGGCCGACCTGGTGATCGACACCTCCAACCTCAACGTGCACCAGCTGCGCGCCAAGCTGGACGCCCAGTTCGCCGACCACGACGAGCCCGAGCTGCGCGCCACCGTGATGTCCTTCGGCTTCAAGTACGGCCTGCCGGTCGACGCCGACCTCGTGGTGGACTGCCGCTTCCTGCCCAACCCGCACTGGGTGCCCGAGCTGCGCGCCCGCACCGGCACCGACGCGGACGTCGCCGACTACGTCTTCCAGCAGCCCGGCGCGAACGAGTTCCTGAACGGCTACGCCGAGCTCCTCCGGATCGTTACCGAGGGCTACCGGCGGGAGGGGAAGCGTTATATGACGCTTGCCGTAGGCTGCACCGGTGGCAAGCACCGGAGCGTCGCCATGTCCGAGCGTCTGACCAAGCGTCTCATCGCCGACGGAGTCGAGACGGTGCTCGTCCACCGTGACATGGGACGGGAGTAACCGCCGCCTTCCTTGCCGGGCCGCCGGCGGAGCCGGTGGCGGGGCCGAGGAACGCGAGGTGAGTGTGGCGGGATACGTGCCCGGGCGACAGCCGCAGAGCAGGACCGGCGAGCGGGCGGGCAGTCCGTCGCCGAGCCGTCCGCGCAGCAGTCCCGCCCGGGCCAATCCGGCCCCCCGGATCACCGCGCTCGGCGGCGGCCAGGGCCTGTCCGCCTCGCTGTCCGCGCTGCGCCGGCTCACCAGCGACCTGACCGCCGTGGTCACCGTCGCCGACGACGGCGGCTCCAGCGGGCGGCTGCGCGAGGAGCTGGGCGTGCTGCCGCCCGGCGACCTGCGCAAGGCGCTGGCCGCGCTGTGCGGGGACGACGACTGGGGCCGCACCTGGTCCGAGGTGATCCAGCAGCGCTTCACCGGCAACGGCGAGCTGGGCGGCCACGCGGTCGGCAACCTGCTGATCGTCGCGCTCTGGGAGAAGCTGGGCGACCCGGTGGCGGCGCTGGACTGGGTCGGCCGGCTGCTGAACGTCCAGGGCCGGGTGCTGCCGATGTCGGCGGTGCCGCTGGACATCGAGGCGACCGTGCGCGGCCACGACCCGGCCCGCCCGGCCGAGGTCTCGGCCGTCCGCGGCCAGGCCAGCGTGGCGGTCACCCCGGGCACCGTGCAGTCGATCCGGCTGCTGCCGGACGAGCCGCCGGCCGTCCCGGAGGCGGTCACGGCGGTCCGGGAGGCGGACTGGGTGGTGCTCGGCCCCGGCTCCTGGTTCACCAGCGTGCTGCCGCACCTGCTGGTGCCCGAGCTGGCCAAGGCGCTGATGGAGACCCGCGCCCGCCGCCTGCTCACCCTGAACCTGGCCCCGCAGCCCGGCGAGACCGAGGGCTTCACCCCGCAGCGCCACCTGGAGGTCATCGCCGACCACGCTCCCGACCTCGCGGTCGATGCGATCCTGGTGGACGAGCGCGCCGTCACCGGCGGCGCCTTCGGCCAGGCGGACCTGGCCGGTCTGGAGAAGGCCGCCGAACGGATGGGTGCCGCTCTGGTGCTCGGTACGGTGGCCCGCACCGACGGAACCCCGCGACACGACCCCGAGCTGTTGGCGGCCGCGTACGACCGGATTTTCCGGACACATGGAAGGATCGGGCCATGGCGATGACTCCAGCGGTGAAGGACGAGATCAGCCGGCTCCCGGTCACCCGGGCCTGCTGTCGCAAGGCGGAGGTGTCGGCGATCCTTCGGTTCGCGGGCGGACTGCACATCGTGAGCGGCCGCATCGTGATCGAGGCGGAGCTGGACACCGGGGCGGCGGCGCGGCGGCTGCGCAAGGATCTGCTGGAGATCTTCGGTCATTCCTCCGACCTCGTGGTGATGGCCCCCGGCGGGCTGCGGCGCGGCAGCCGCTTCGTCGTCCGGGTGGTCAAGGACGGTGAGCTGCTCGCGCGCCAGACCGGCCTGGTGGACGGTCGCGGCCGACCGATCCGGGGCCTGCCCCCGGCGGTGGTCTCCGGCGCCACCTGCGACGCCGAGGCCGCCTGGCGCGGGGCCTTCCTGGCGCACGGCTCGCTCACCGAGCCGGGCCGCTCCTCCTCGCTGGAGATCACCTGCCCCGGCTCCGAGGCGGCGCTGGCGCTGGTCGGCGCGGCCCGCCGGCTCGGCATCCCGGCCAAGGCCCGCGAGGTGCGCGGGGTGGACCGGGTGGTCATCCGCGACGGCGACGCGATCGGCGCGCTGCTGACCCGGCTGGGGGCGCACGAGTCGGTGCTCGCCTGGGAGGAGCGCCGGATGCGGCGCGAGGTCCGGGCCACCGCCAACCGGCTGGCCAACTTCGACGACGCCAACCTGCGCCGCTCGGCCCGGGCCGCGGTGGCGGCCGGCGCCCGGGTGGCCCGCGCACTGGAGATCCTCGGCGACGAGGTGCCCGAGCACCTGGCCGCGGCCGGCCAGCTGCGGATGCAGCACAAGCAGGCCTCGCTGGAGGAACTGGGCGCGCTCGCCGACCCGCCGCTGACCAAGGACGCGGTGGCCGGCCGGATCCGCCGCCTGCTGGCGATGGCCGACAAGCGCGCCGCCGAGCTCGGCCTGCCGAGCACCGAGGCCAACCTGACCGACGAGATGGCGCTCAACTGACGCACGGCGCTTCGCACGCCGAACCGCCCCGGAGGCGAGCGGGCGAGCACCCGCCCCGAGCCGAAGGGGCGCGCCGGTGCCGAAAGGGAGAAGCGAGGGAGCGACGGTGGGGGTATCCCGGCCGAAGGCTGGGGGAGAGCGAGGGAGCGCCGACCGTCGGCACCGGGTCCGAGTGCCCCGGAGGCGAGCGGGCGAGCACCCGCCCCGAGCCGAAGGGGCGCGCCGGTGCCGAAAGGGGGAAGCGAGGGAGCGACGGTGGGGGTACCCCCGGCCGAAGGCTGGGGGAGAGCGAGGGAGCGCCGACCGTCGGCACCGGGTCCGAGTGCCCCGGAGGGGAGCGGGCGAGCACCCGCCCCGAGCCGAAGGGGCGCGCCGGTGCCGAAAGGGAGAAGCGAGGGAGCGACGGTGGGGGTACCCCGGCCGAAGGCTGGGGGAGAGCGAGGGAGCGCCGACCGTCGGCACCGGGTCCGAGTGCCCCGGAGACGAGCGGGCGAATTACGGCCGGTGTCCGGATTCCGGGCCACCGGCCGTCGTCGTGTCCGGTCCCGGACGGGAGTCGACGGCGAACCGAAATTGGTCAAGACCACTTGACCAGGGCCAACGGCCCGGGGCGGCAAGGAGGGAGCGCCCGTCGGCGCGCCACGCCACGTCTTGCCAGGTGGCGCGATGTGCCCTCGCAGGCCCGGGAGAGGTAGGGTCGTAGGCGGTCGGGGACTTCCCAAATCTCATCCCCGTCGGCTTCGCGCCGGCGTACCTAACGAGGAGATCGGTTCGTGACGATCCGGGTAGGCATCAACGGCTTCGGCCGCATCGGCCGCAACTTCTTCCGCGCCGTCAAGGCCCAGGGCGCGGACATCGAGATCGTCGGTGTCAACGACCTCACCGACACGAAGACCCTGGCTCACCTGCTGAAGTACGACACCACCCTGGGCACCTTCCCGGGCGAGGTCTCGCACACCGAGGACAGCATCACCGTCGACGGCCACACCTTCAAGGTGACCGCCGAGCGTGACCCGGCCAACCTGCCGTGGGCCGCCCTGGGCGCCGACATCGTCGTCGAGTCCACCGGCATCTTCACCAAGGCCGAGGCCGCGAAGAAGCACCTCACCGCCGGCGCGAAGAAGGTCATCATCTCGGCGCCCGCCACCGACGAGGACGTCACCATCGTCCTGGGCGTCAACGACGACAAGTACGACGCGGCCAACCACCACGTCATCTCCAACGCCTCCTGCACCACCAACTGCGTGGCGCCGATGGCCAAGGTGCTGAACGAGAGCTTCGGCATCGTCAAGGGTCTGATGACCACCGTCCACGCGTTCACCAACGACCAGGTGACCCTGGACTTCCCGCACAAGGACCTGCGCCGTGCTCGTGCGGCCTCGCAGAACATCATCCCGACCTCGACCGGTGCCGCCAAGGCGACCGCCCTGGTCCTGCCGGAGCTGAAGGGCAAGCTGGACGGCACCTCGCTGCGCGTCCCGGTCCCGACCGGCTCCATCACCGACCTGGTCGTCACCCTCGAGCGCGAGGTCACCAAGGACGAGGTCAACGCGGCCTTCCAGAAGGCCGCGCAGGAGGGCCCGCTCAAGGGCATCCTGGCCTACACCGAGGACCCGATCGTCTCCTCGGACATCGTCAACGACCCGGCCTCCTGCATCTTCGACTCCAGCCTGACCATGGTCCAGGGCAACCAGGTCAAGGTGCTCGGCTGGTACGACAACGAGTGGGGCTACTCGAACCGCGTCGTCGACCTGGTCGCCCTGGTCGGCGGGCAGCTCTGACGCGGTGGGAGCTGACGTGATGTAGGGGCGAGGGCCCGGACGGCGAGAACGTGCCGACCGGGCCCTCGCTCTGCGTGCAAGGACTTCTCAGGCGGCCCCTGCGCCGTGCCGCCTCTGCGCATCAACCATCTCCCCAGGAGACCGAAGAACCCGTGAAGACCATCGAAGACCTGGACGTCGCCGGCAAGCGCGTCTTCGTACGCGCCGACCTGAACGTCCCGCTGTCGGACGGCCGGATCACCGACGACGGCCGGATCCGCGCCGTCGCCCCGACCATCGCCAAGCTCGTCGAGCGCGGCGCCAAGGTCGTCGTCGCCTCCCACCTCGGCCGTCCCAAGGGCGCGCCGGACCCGCAGTTCTCGCTCGCCCCGGTGGCCGAGCGCCTCGGCGAGATCCTCGGCAAGTCGGTCGCCTTCGCCGCCGACACCGTGGGCGAGTCCGCCCGGTCCGCCGTGGCCGCGCTGGCCGACGGCGAGGTCGCGCTGCTGGAGAACCTGCGCTTCAACGCCGGCGAGACCAGCAAGGACGACGCCGAGCGCAAGGCCTTCGCCGAGCAGCTGGCCGCCCTGGCCGACCTGTACGTCGGCGACGGCTTCGGCGCCGTGCACCGCAAGCACGCCTCGGTCTACGACCTGCCGGCCCTGCTGCCGCACGCCGCCGGCGACCTGATCGCCACCGAGGTCGGCGTGCTGAAGAAGCTCACCGAGGACGTCGAGCGCCCGTACGTCGTCGTGCTCGGCGGCGCCAAGGTGTCCGACAAGCTCGGCGTGATCGACAACCTGCTGAAGAAGGCCGACAAGATCCTGATCGGCGGCGGCATGGCGTACACCTTCCTCGCGGCCAAGGGCCACGAGGTCGGCATCTCGCTGCTCCAGGAGGACCAGAAGCCGACGTGCCTGGCGTACCTGGCCGAGGCCGAGAAGCGGGGCGTCGAGTTCGTCCTGCCGGTGGACGTCCTGGTCTCCGCCGAGTTCCCGGACCTCAAGGGCAAGACCCCGGCCAGCTACGAGGTCGTCGGCACGGACGCGATCCCGGCCGACAAGGAGGGCCTGGACATCGGCCCGAAGACCCGCGAGCTGTACGCGGCGAAGCTGGCCGACGCCGGCACGGTGTTCTGGAACGGCCCGATGGGCGTCTTCGAGCACCCGGACTACGCGAACGGCACCAAGGCCGTCGCGCAGGGCCTGCTCGACAGCGACGCGTTCACCGTGGTCGGCGGCGGCGACTCCGCCGCGGCCGTCCGCATCCTGGGCTTCGACGAGACGAAGTTCGGGCACATCTCGACCGGCGGTGGCGCGAGCCTCGAGTACCTGGAGGGCAAGACCCTCCCCGGTCTCGCCGCCCTGGAAGGCTGAAAGCATGACTGAGCGTCTCCCGCTGATGGCGGGCAACTGGAAGATGAACCTCAACCACCTCGAGGCCATCCAGCACACCCAGAAGCTGGCCTTCGCGCTGGCCGACAAGGACTACGAGGCCGTCGAGGTCGCCGTCCTGGTGCCGTTCACCGACCTGCGGTCGGTGCAGACCCTGGTCTTCGGCGACAAGCTGAAGATCAAGTACGGCTCGCAGGACATCTCCCAGCACGACGGCGGCGCCTACACCGGCGAGGTCTCCGGCCCGATGCTGGCCAAGCTGCAGTGCACCTACGCGGTGATCGGCCACTCGGAGCGCCGGCAGTACCACGGCGAGAACGAGGAGATCGTCAACGCCAAGGTCAAGGCCGCCTACCGGGCCGGGGTCACCCCGATCCTGTGCATCGGCGAGCCGCTGGAGATCCGCAAGGCCGGCACCCACGTCGAGTACACGCTGGCCCAGCTGGACGGCGCCCTGGAGGGCGTCCCGGCCGACCAGGCCGAGTCCATCGTGGTCGCCTACGAGCCGGTCTGGGCGATCGGCACCGGCGAGGTGGCCACTCCGGAGGACGCGCAGGAGGTCTGCGCCGCCATCCGCAAGCGGATCGCCGAGCTGTACGACGCCGAGCTGGCCGACAAGGTCCGTGTGCTGTACGGCGGTTCGGTCAAGTCGTCGAGCGCGGCCGGCCTGATGGCCAAGCCCGACATCGACGGCGGTCTGATCGGCGGTGCCTCGCTGGACGCCGAGGAGTTCGTCAAGATCGTGCGCTACCGTGAGCAGGCAGTAGGCTAACGCCGCCGCAGCAACGTAGGCTTTGGGGCCGGACCGCCGTACGCGGCCCGGCCCCTTCGCCGAAGATACGAGAGAGTTGGTCCCGTCGTGGTTCTCGGGTTCTCGATTGCCCTGATCATCTTCAGTCTGCTGATGGTCCTGCTGGTGCTGCTGCACAAGGGGAAGGGCGGCGGCCTGTCGGACATGTTCGGCGGCGGCGCGATGTCGACCGGCGGCGGTTCGGCGGTGGCCGAGCGCAACCTGGACCGCATCACCATCGTGGTCGGCGTCGGCTGGTTCGCCTGCATCATCGTGCTGGGCCTGGTCCTGAAGTACAAGAGCTGACCCGACCCTGACGCCCCGTCGCCCGAGCGCCTATCCTGGGACGGTCGGGGGCCGAGGCGATGGTGGCGGAAGCTTAAGTCCTGCTTACACTAGGACGACTTTCGCCACCGACGCGTACCGCGGCGGGTCGGCGCACCAGCACGCAGGGAGTCAGACCGTGGCAAGTGGCAACGCCATCCGTGGCAGCAGGGTCGGGGCCGGCCCGATGGGGGAGGCGGAGCGCGGCGAGTCCGCTCCGCGCAACCGGATCTCCTTCTGGTGCGCCAACAAGCACGAGACCCGGCCCAGCTTCGCCGCCGAGGCCGTCATCCCGGACACCTGGGACTGCCCGCGCTGCGGCTTCCCGGCCGGGCAGGACGAGCACAACCCGCCGGCGCCCTCGCGCAACGAGCCGTACAAGACCCACCTCGCCTACGTCCGCGAGCGGCGCACCGACGCCGACGGCGAGGCGATCCTCGCCGAGGCGCTGGCCAAGCTGCGCGGCGAGATCTGACCAGCGAGCGAGCCGAAGGGCCGCGCCGGTGCCGAAAGGGAGAAGGGCCGGGCCGCTGACGAAGGAGGCGGCGCAGTGCCCGCCGACCGTCGGCACCGGATGGGGAGCGGCCCGGAGGCGAGCCGAGCGCAAAAAGAAGGGCGCCCACCGTCATCGGACGGTGGGCGCCCTTCGCGTTCCCCGCGGCTACGCCGAGGCCGGCGGGTACAGCTGGGCGGGGATCCGCTCGGCGGCGGCGCGGTCCAGCAGCCACAGGGTGCGGCTGCGGCCGTACGCGCCGGAGGCGGGCGCCTGCAGCTCGCCGGGGCCGGACAGGGCCAGCGCGACCGCGCCCGCCTTGTCCTCGCCGGCGGCCAGCAGCCAGACCTCGCGGGCCGACCGGATCGCCGGGAGGGTGAGCGAGATCCGGGTCGGCGGGGGCTTGGGGGCCCCGCGCACGCCGACCACGGTCAGCTCGGTCTCCCGCACGCCCGGGTGCTCAGGGAAGAGCGAGGCGATGTGGGTGTCCGGGCCGACGCCGAGCAGCAGCACGTCGAAGGCCGGGACGCCGAGCCGGTCGCCCGGCCCGGCGGCCTTCGCCAGCTCCTGCGCGTAGCGCGCGGCCGCGGCCTCCACGTCGGAGCCGTCCACCCCGTCCGAGGCGGGCATCTCGTGCACCCGCGCCGGGTCGAGCGGGACGGCGTCCAGCAGCTCGGCGCGGGCCTGGACGGCGTTGCGGTCGCCGTCGGCGGCGGGCACGAAGCGCTCGTCGCCCCACCAGAGGTCCAGCCGGCCCCAGTCGACCGCGTCGCGCGCCGGGGAGGCGGCGATCGCGGCCAGCAGGGCGTTGCCGTTGCGGCCACCGGTGAGCACCACCGAGGCGGTGCCGCGGGCGGCCTGGGCGTCCACGATCCGGGTGATCAGCCGGGCCGCGGCCGCCTGGGCCATCAGCTCCTTGTCCCGGTGGACGACCAGCTGCGGGATGGCCCTGGTCATGCGCCGTCCTTGGCGGCGGCGCGCTTGCCGGCGGCCTTCTTCGCGGCGGGCTTCTTCTCCGGCTCGGCCGCTCCGCCGTCCGGGTCGGCCACCGAGGCCTCGACCGCTTGGGCGCTGCCCTGTCCGGCCGCAGCCTGCTCGGCGGCCGCCGGGTCGGCGTCGTCGTGCTCGCGCAGCCGCTCGACGGGCGTGCGCACGGCCGTCGAGTAGATGTCGTCCGGGTCCAGCCGGCGCAGCTCCTCGGCGATCAGCTCCGAGGTCTCGCGCCGCTTGAGCGCCACCTGGCGGTCCGGCGAGCCGGGCATGGAGAGCATGCCCATCAGGCCGTCCGGGCGGTCCAGGGTGATGTCCCCGTCCTTGGTGCGCAGGCGCACCGCGGTGATGCCGGGCCCGCCGGTGACGACCCGCTCGACCGGCACGTGCAGCCGGTTGAGCAGCCACAGGCCGAGCAGCTCGACGCTGGGGTTGTAGGACTCGCCCTCGACCACCACCGAGGTGATGGCCGACGGCCGCTGGTCCAGCGCGGCGGCCAGCATGGAGCGCCAGCCGGTGAGCCGGGTCCAGGCCAGGTCGGTGTCGCCCGGAGTGTAGCTCTGGGCCCGCTGGGCGAGCTGGCCGACCGGGGACTCGGCGGTGACCGCGTCGGTGATCCGGCGCTGGGCGAGCGCGCCCAGCGGGTCCTGCGCCGGGTGCAGCGGGGCGTTGTCCGGCCACCAGACCACGGTCGGGGCGTCCGGCAGCAGCAGCGGCAGGACCACCGACTGGGCGTGCGCGGCGAGTTCGCCGTGCATGCGCAGGATGACCGTTTCGCCGGAGCCGGCGTCCGAACCGACCAGGATCTCGGCGTCCAGCCGGGTCTCGGCGCGCGCCCGGGGGGAGCGACCGGCGCGCTTGATCACCGCGAGGGTGCGCATCGGGTGCTCGCGGGAGGCGTCGTTGGCGGCCTTGAGGGCGTCGTAGGCGCTGCCCTCGTCGGTCACGATCACCAGGGTGAGCACCATGCCGGCGGCGGTGGAGCCGCTGGTCCGGCGCGCCTCCATCAGCGCGGCGTTGATCTTGCTGGACGTCGTGTTGGTGAGGTCGATCTTCATGGCCGGCGCCAGCTCCTGCCGTCTCGTGCGAGCATCTCGTCAGCCTCGGCGGGACCCCAGGTGCCCGCCGCGTACTGGGCGGGCTTGCCGTGGGTGTCCCAGTACTTCTCGATCGGGTCGAGGATCTGCCAGGAGAGCTCGACCTCCTGGTGGCGCGGGAACAGGTTGGCGTCGCCGAGCAGCACGTCGAGGATGAGCCGCTCGTACGCCTCCGGGCTGGACTCGGTGAAGGACTCGCCGTAGGCGAAGTCCATCGTGACGTCCCGGACCTCGAAGGAGGTGCCCGGCACCTTGGAACCGAACCGCACCGTCACGCCCTCGTCCGGCTGGACCCGGATGACCAGGGCGTTCTGCCCCAGCTCCTCGGTCGCGTAGGAGTCGAAGGGCAGGTACGGGGCGCGCTGGAAGACCACCGCGATCTCGGTGACCCGGCGGCCCAGCCGCTTGCCGGTGCGCAGGTAGAACGGGACGCCCGCCCAGCGGCGGTTGTTGATCTCCAGCTTGATGGCCGCGTAGGTGTCGGTCTTGGACTCCGGGTCGATGCCCTCCTCGTCCAGGTAGCCGACCACCTCCTCGCCGCCCTGCCAGCCGGCCGCGTACTGGCCGCGCACGGTGTGCTTGCCGAGGTCGGCCGGGAGCCGGACGGCGGACAGCACCTTGAGCTTCTCGGCCACCAGCGCCTTCGGGTGGAAGGACGCCGGCTCCTCGATGGCGGTGAGGGCCATCAGCTGCAGCAGGTGGTTCTGGATGACGTCCCGGGCGGCGCCGATGCCGTCGTAGTAGCCGGCCCGGCCGCCGATGCCGATGTCCTCGGCCATGGTGATCTGCACGTGGTCGACGTACGACCGGTTCCAGATCGGCTCGAACATCTGGTTGGCGAAGCGCAGCGCCAGGATGTTCTGGACCGTCTCCTTGCCCAGGTAGTGGTCGATCCGGAAGACCTCGTCCCGGGGGAAGACCTCGTGGACGACCTTGTTGAGCTCCTGGGCGCTCGCCAGGTCGTGGCCGAAGGGCTTCTCGATGACCGCGCGGCGCCAGGAGCCCTGCGGCGGGTCGGCCAGGCCGTGCTTCTTGAGCTGCTGGACGACGGTCGGGAAGAACTTCGGCGGGACGGACAGGTAGAAGGCGAAGTTGCCGCCCGTGCCCTGGGCCTTGTCCAGCTCCTGGATGGTCTCGCGGAGCTTGTCGAAGGCGTCGTCGTCGTCGAAGGTGCCGTGGACGAAGCGCATGCCCTTGGCGAGCTGCTGCCAGACCTCCTCGCGGAACGGGGTCCGGGCGTGCTCCTTGACCGCGTCGTGGACCTCCTGGGCGAAGTCCTCGTCGTCCCACTCGCGGCGGGCGAAGCCGACCAGGGAGAAGCCCGGCGGCAGCAGACCGCGGTTGGCCAGGTCGTAGATGGCCGGCATCAGCTTCTTGCGGGACAGGTCGCCGGTGACCCCGAAGATGACCAGGCCGGACGGCCCCGCGATGCGCGGGAGCCGCCGGTCGGAGGGGTCACGAAGCGGGTTGACGGGGGAGGGCGGGAGGTCGTCCGCGTCCGATTCCGACGTCAACTCGGGGAAATCAGTGCTCACTTGGTGTGCTCCGCTTTCGTGCGCTGGCTGTGTGAGCGGGTCACTTCTCGGTGGCGAAGGAGGCCAGCGAGGCGGTGACGGTGTCGAGCAGCTCCTGCCAGGACTGCTCGAACTTCTGCACGCCCTCGTCCTCCAGGACCTGGACCACGTCGTCGTAGTCCACCCCGGCGGCCGCGATGGCGTCCAGGACGGCCTTGGCGTCGGCGTAGTTGGGGACGATGGTGTTGCCGCTGACCTCGCCGTGGTCGGCGGTGGCGTCCAGGGTGGCCTCGGGCATGGTGTTGACGGTGCCCGGGGCGACCAGCTCGGTGACGTACAGGGTCTCCGGCAGGGCCGGGTCCTTGACGCCGGTGGAGGCCCACAGCGGGCGCTGCGGCTTGGCGCCGGCGGCCTCCAGCGCCTTCCAACGGGCGCTGCCGGCGGTCTTGCCGTCGACCGAGCCGAAGACCTCCTCGTACGCCTGGTAGGCGAGGCGGGCGTTGGCCAGGGCGGCCTTGGAGCGCAGGTTCTTGGCGTCGCCGCCGATCTTGTCCAGGCGCTTGTCGATCTCGGTGTCCACCCGGGACACGAAGAAGGAGGCGACCGACTCGATCTGGGAGAGGTCCAGGCCCTTGGCCTTGGCGGTCTCCAGGCCGGTCAGGTAGGCGTCCATGACCGCCTTGTAGCGGTCCAGGGAGAAGATCAGCGTGACGTTGACGCTGATGCCCCGGCCGATGACCTCGCTGATGGCGGGCAGGCCGGCCTTGGTGGCGGGGATCTTGATGAAGACGTTCGGGCGGTCGACCAGCCACCACAGCTGCTTGGCCTCGGCCACGGTGGGGGCGGTCTGGTGGGCCAGGCGCGGGTCGACCTCGATGGAGACCCGGCCGTCGCGGCCGTTGGAGGCGTCGTAGACCGGACGCAGCACGTCGGCGGCGTCGCGCACGTCGGAGGTGGTGATCATGCGGATCGCCTCGTCGGTGGTGACCTCGCGGACGGCGAGGTCGCGCAGCTGGCCGTCGTAGGAGGTGTCGCCGCTGCCGGCGATGGCCTTCTGGAAGATGGTCGGGTTGGTGGTGACGCCCACCACGTGCTTGTTCTGCACCAGCTCGGCCAGGTTGCCGGAGTTCAGCCGCTTGCGGCTGAGGTCGTCCAGCCAGATCGCAACGCCTTCGTCGCTGAGGCGCTTCAGTGCGTCAGTCATGGTGCTTCAGTCCTTCGTCTTCTTCTGCTTCGTGGGGTGGTCAAAGGGGCCGCGTGCCCGCGTGCGGGCGGGCACGCGGCCGCTACTCCGCACTCGCCGCCGGGCGCCCGTACCCGATGCCGACGTTCCTCGCTCCGGCGCCCGCTCGTCGCTCGTCGCTCGTCGCTTTCGGCATCGGCGCGCCCTTTGGCTCGTGCGGGTGGACGCGCTAGCGGTTGACGGCCTCGAGGGAGCGCAGGGCGTTGTGCGCCTCGGCGATCACGCGCTCGGCGGTCAGGCCGAACTCCTCGAACAGCACCTTGTAGTCGGCGGAGGCACCGAAGTGCTCCAGCGAGACGATCCGGCCGTGGTCGCCGACCAGCTCGCGCCAGCCCTGGGCGATGCCGGCCTCGACCGAGACGCGGGCCTTGACCGACGGCGGCAGCACGCTGTCGCGGTAGGCCTGGTCCTGCTCCTGGAACCACTCGAAGGACGGGACCGAGACCACCCGGGTGGCGATGCCCTCGGCCTCCAGGGCCTCGCGGGCCTGGACTGCCAGCTGGACCTCGGAGCCGGTGCCCAGCAGGATCACCTGCGGGTCGCCGGTGGAGGCCTCGGCCAGCACGTAGGCGCCCTTGGCGGTGCCCTCGGCGGAGGCGAAGACCTCGCGGTCGAAGGTCGGGACGTTCTGGCGGGTCAGGGCCAGGCCGACCGGGCCGGGGTGGCTGGTCTGGCGCTCGATGACGGTGCGCCAGGCGACGGCGGTCTCGTTGGCGTCGGCCGGGCGGACCATGGACAGGCCCGGGATGGCGCGCAGCGAGGCCAGGTGCTCGACCGGCTGGTGGGTCGGGCCGTCCTCGCCGAGGCCGATCGAGTCGTGCGTCCAGACGTAGGTGACCGGCAGCTTCATCAGCGCGGCCAGCCGGACGGCCGGGCGCATGTAGTCCGCGAAGACCAGGAAGGTGCCGCCGTACACGCGGGTCCTGCCGTGCAGGGCGATGCCGTTCATGGTCGAGCCCATGGCGTGCTCGCGGATGCCGAAGTGGATCGTCCGGCCGAACGGGTTGGCGGACTTCAGCGGGTTGCCCTCGGGGAGGAAGGAGCTGTCCTCGTCGATCGTGGTGAGGTTGGACTCCGCGAGGTCGGCCGAGCCGCCCCACAGCTCCGGGATCACCGCGCCGAGCGCCTTGAGGGTCTCGCCGGAGGCCTTGCGGGTGGCGACGTCCTTGCCGGCCGGGAAGGACGGCAGGGCCTTCTTCCAGCCCTCGGGCAGCTCGCCGGCCTGGATGCGGTCGAACTCGGCGGCCCGGTGCGGGTTGGCGGCGCGCCAGGCGTCGAAGCCCTGCTGCCACTGGTCGCGGGCGGCCTTGCCGCGCTTGATGACCTGGCGGGCGTGCTCGATGACCTGGTCGCTGACCTCGAAGGTCTTCTCCGGGTCGAAGCCCAGGACCTTCTTGGTGGCGGCGATCTCGGCGGCGCCGAGCGCGGAGCCGTGCGCCTTGGCGGTGTTCTGGGCGTCCGGGGCCGGCCAGGCGATGATGGTGCGCATCGCGATGATCGACGGCCGGGCGGTCTCGGCCTTGGCCGCGGCCAGCGCACCGGCGAGCGCCTCGACGTCGACGTCGCCGTTGGCCTTCGGGGTGACCCGCTGGACGTGCCAGCCGTAGGCCTCGTAGCGCTTGAGGACGTCCTCGGAGAAGGCGGTCTCGGTGTCGCCCTCGATCGAGATGTGGTTGTCGTCGTAGAGGGCGACCAGGTTGCCCAGCTTCTGGTGGCCGGCCAGCGAGGAGGCCTCGGCGGAGATGCCCTCCTCCAGGTCACCGTCGGAGACGATCGCCCAGATGGTGTGGTCGAAGGGGGACTCCCCGGCCGCCGCCTCCGGGTCGAACAGGCCGCGCTCGTAGCGGGCGGCCATCGCCATGCCCACCGCGTTGGCGATGCCCTGGCCCAGCGGGCCGGTGGTGGTCTCCACGCCCGCGGTGTGGCCGTGCTCGGGGTGGCCGGGGGTGCGGCTGCCGGCCACCCGGAATGCCTTGAGGTCGTCCAGCTCCAGGCCGTAGCCGGAGAAGTACAGCTGGGTGTAGAGCGTCAGGCTGGTGTGCCCGGGGGAGAGGACGAACCGGTCGCGGCCGACCCAGGCCGGGTCGGTCGGGTCGTGGCGCAGGAAGCGCTGGAAGATCAGGTAGGCCGCGGGGGCCAGGGACATGGCCGTCCCGGGGTGCCCGTTACCGACCTTCTGGACAGCGTCCATCGCCAGGACTCGCGCCGTGTCAACCGTGCGCTCGTCCAGGTCGCTCCACTCGAATGCGTTCGTCGGCGCAGTGCTCACCCTGTCTCAGGGCTCCTTCCATATATGTGAAGAGTGACCCCGTGAATGGGGACCGGGTCGGCCACGGCGCTGTGGTCCCGACTGTGGATGGTGCCGGTCACGGAGGGTAGATACCGCTTCTTCGTGCGAGCCTACCGTCCAGGCCGGGGCTCACCCTCCGTGCCGGGACAACCGGGATTTCCGCATGGTGATTCCCACTAGGGCGTTCTGGCTTGTTATGTCCCAGGCTCTCCCGATTTGGTAGGGCGCGCCGCCCGGGTGGTCGGGACGGGTTGCGCAGGCGCGCCGGAGGCACTTCGTGGGTTCACCCAGGTGGTTCACCCGGGGGTGTGCCATCCGCCTCGCCGGGGGACCCCGGAGCCGGATGGGATATATGGAGCGTCTAAGGTGGCGTGGTACGCGCAGAGCGGACGATTCGGGACCCTTCGTTCCTGTGGACGCCTGCGAGGATTCATCTTCAGTTGGGGTGTTAGTGACCGCCGTCGAAACCCGTCCCGCCGGGGTCACCGGGGCGACGCCTGCGCATCACCGGCCGATCGGGGCCCGGGTCGGCGCCTTCGTCGCACTGACCAAGCCACGGATCATCGAGCTGCTGCTGATGAGCACCGTGCCGGTGATGTTCCTGGCCCAGCAGGGCGTGCCGGACATGCTGCTGGTGCTGAAGGTCGTGGTCGGCGGTTACCTCTCGGCGGGCGGCGCCAACGCCCTCAACATGTACATCGACCGTGACATCGACGCCCTGATGTCCCGCACCGAACGCCGGCCGATCGTCACCGGGATGGTGTCGCCCCGCGAGGCGCTGGTCTTCGGCATCACGCTCGGGATCGTCTCCACCCTGCTGCTCGGCTTCGGCGTCAACTGGCTCTCCGCCGGACTGGCGCTCGGCGCGCTGCTGTTCTACGTGTTCGTCTACACGCTCGGGCTCAAGCGGCGCACCTCGCAGAACATCGTCTGGGGCGGCATCGCCGGCTGCATGCCGGTGCTGATCGGCTGGTCCTCGGTGACCGACTCGGTGTCCTGGGCGGCGGTCGCGCTGTTCCTGGTGGTCTTCTTCTGGACGCCGCCGCACACCTGGGTGCTGTCGATGAAGGTGCGCGACGACTACGAGCGGGCCGGCGTGCCGATGCTGCCGGTGATCAAGGGCAACGTGGCGGTCGGCAAGCAGGTCGTCGCCTACTCCTGGGTGATGGTGGCGGTCTCCCTGGCGGTCTGGCCGCTGGGGCACATGAGCTGGCTGTACCCCGCCGCCGCGGTGCTGCTCGGCGGGTTCTGGCTGCGCGAGGCGCACGCGCTGTACGGGCGGGCGAAGGCCGGGATCGTGGGCGCCAAGCTGAAGGAGATGCGGCTGTTCCACTGGTCGATCACCTACCTGTCGCTGCTGTTCGTGGTGTGCGCGATCGACCCGTTCGTGAAGTAGGGCCCCGGTACGTACGGAAGAGCCCCGGTCCCGGCGGACCGGGGCTCTTCCGCGTTCAGCGGCTGGGCAGTTCGGAGGGGCCGACGTGGCCGTCCAGCCAGTCCCGCAGCGGCTGGGAGGCGCGCAGGAAGTCGACGATCCGGGTGTGGGCGGCCCGGGTGCCCAGCCACTTCGCGGGCTCCCACTCCTGCCAGGCCACCAGGCCCTTGTGCCGCAGCAGCTCGATCCTCGGGTGGTCCTTGGCGTAGCCGCGCGGGGCCGACTTGAGGCTGTCACGGCCGTGGACCTGCGGGCCCGCCTGCTCGACCCGGGCGATCACCCGCTCCAGCTCGGCGCCGCTGACGTCCTCGGCGACGGCGACGCGGTAGCGCTCCAGCTGGTCGGGGGCCAGGTGGTACATGCCGTTGCCGCAGGACAGGCCGTCGGCGGAGAGCTGGATGTAGCCGCCGGACTCCAGGTGTGCGCCGATGTGCGTCTTGTACGGCGACTTGTCGGCGCTGAAGCGGACGTCGCGGTTGGGGCGGAAGATCTTCCCCGGCCCGAACTCCGGCTCCAGCTCGGCGAGCAGCGCCTCCATCGGGGCCCGCACGGCGTCGTCGTACTGGTCCTTGTGGGCCTGCCAGAAGGTCTTCGAGTTGTCGGCCTCGAGGTGCTCGTAGAAGTCGAGCGCCTCGGTCGGCCAGCCTTTGAACGTCATGTTCCGAGTATGTGTCCCGGTGCACAGGGCGCTCCCGTCGCCAGGTCGCGTACCGGTGGGTAGCATGCGGGCATGAGCAGCGCAGAGACCGCCACCGCCGCCGCGTCGGACGCCCGCACCGAGCGCCGCGCCAAGCGCATCGCCAAGCACCTGACCAGCTTCGCCCAGCAGCACGGCGGCAGCGCCGACGCGGTCGTCGAGTACGTCGGCACCGCGGCCACCCGGATCGTCGTGGTCGGCGCGGACGGCGCCTGGGGCGACCAGGTGGCCCCGACCTACGCCGTCGGCCGGCGGGCCGTTGCGATTGCCGGGCTGACCCTGCACGACGACTTCGAGGGCGAGCTGGGCCTCAAGGTCAAGACCGGCCCGTACGAGTGGAAGCGCATGGCGGGCATCCAGCTCGGCGGCTGACCGGGCCTGGTTCGAACGCCGACGGCCCGGCTCCTCCTGGGTGGGGGAGCCGGGCCGTCGGCGCTGGTCCGGGGCACCGGAGGGAGTGGTGAGGGGCGGCGCTACGGTACGCGCATGCATTTCATCGTTGTCGGTTCCCGCTCGCTCATGAACGCGATTGTCAACGGCGATCCGCTGTGGCCTGCGGTGACGTTCTTCCTGCTGTCCTTCCCCCTCGCGATCGTCGCCGCGGTGGTTCGCGCCCGCCGCAGACCGGAGTAGGCCCGGCTCACCGGGGGGGAGCCGGGCCGTTCGCCGTTTCACAGGGGCAAGTTCCAGCCCGGGCCGTTCTCGTGTCCGATCCAGACGCGTTGCCCCGCTGCGGAGATGGTGATCCCGAAGCCCTTCTGGTGCGGCTCGCCGGCCTGCTGCCAGGCTTCGACGGCGCTCTCCACCTGGTCCCAGAGCCGGAGTGGGCCGCGTTGGATCACGGTCCAACCGCCTTCCGGGTTGGGCATGGTTCGGGCCTGGGAGCCGGTGGCCACGTCGGAGAGGATCTGGTGCCCGCCGGCTCCCATCCGCTCGGCGGAAGGCGCTGCGAGTTGCGCGACCCAGCTGCCCGTCCAGGTGCCGATGATTTCGGGGTCGATCCGGGTCGGGCGTTCGTCTCCGGGGAGCAGCGACAGGCTCTGGCGGGGCGGCCGGTCGTGGGGGCGGGCGATCATGAAACTGGTGTAGCCGGGCAAGAACCGGCCGGTGGCCTGTCCGGGGCCGGTCACGGTCAGCAGTGCGAGGCCGAAGCCGAAGGACCAGCCGGACAGCGTGACCAGGATCCGGCCGCCGGGCTTCACCTGGTGCAGCCACGGGGGCGGAACGTAGCGGACCGAGCAGGTGGCGATGAGCCGGTCGTACTGGCCTCCGTCCGGGTCGCCGAGCAGGCCGTCGCCGATGATCAGACGGGGGGAGTACCCGGCTGCCTTGATGGCGGTGGCGGCGGCCTCGCCCACCTGCGGGTCAAATTCGATGCTGGTGAGGTTGGCGTCCCCGAGGCGGTGCGCGCCGAGGGCGGTCGAGTAACCGGTTCCGGTTCCGATCTCCAGGACCCGGTGCCCGGACTCGGCGCCGAGCTGGTGCCACATGCGCAGGACCAGGGACGGCAGGGTGGACGACGAGGACGGCGCGCCGGTCGCGGTGCCGCCGGTCACGTCCTCGGGGCCTGTCCGTCCGTCGAGTTGGGTGACCAGCGTCTCGTTCGAGTAGACGTGCTCCAGCCACCCGGGCTGGCCCTTGAACACGGGTCGGTAGGCGGTCGGGTTGCTTCCGGGGATAGGAAGGAAGAACGACCCGGTGAACAGCTCCCGGGGGACCGCTTTGGCGGCGCTCTCCCAGGCCGGGTCGGTGATCTTGTCATCCCCGGTGAACGCGTCCACCAGGGCGGCGCGGAGCTGATCCGATGTGCTCACGAGGCGGAGCCTTTCGCTAGCTGGTCGGCGATGGTGTGGGCGATCGCCGTGGTGGTCCCGGCCGGCTGCCAAGCCCATTGGCCGTTTGGGTTGCACTCAAGGAAGTACCAGTCCCTGGCGGAGGTCACGGCGAAGTCCAACGCGCCGTACACCAGGCCGAATTCGCCGAGGTAGGCGCTGATCGAACGTGCCACTGGGGCGGGGATGTCGATCGGCGTGCACCTCATCCGGTCCTGTCGCCGACGCCAGTCGAGATCAGGGCTGTCGATTCGGATACCGAAGCGGCAGTCGCCGATGGCGGTCACCCGGACATCGAAGGCCTTCCGGACCTTCGCCTGGAACATATGCGGGCACGCGCCGATCGCTGTCGTGAGTTCGGTCCCGGACACTTCATGCACCCATACGGCGTGGGGCTTCCCGTTGACCGAGTAGGGGGTGTTCCAGAGCGGCTTGTAGACCGCCCCACCGGTGTGGGACGCCAAGAACTCCCGTGCCTCGTGCTCGTTGTTCGTGATCAGGGTGTCAGGGATCAGGAATCCGGAGCGCTGCGCGGCGGCGAGCTGCGCCGGTTTGTGCTCGGCGGCGCGGTTGGCCCACGGGTGATTCACGTAGTGCGCACCGGGGAGCGAGGCGAGGATGCCACCCGCGCCCCAGAGGCACTGCGAGGCGGCGAACCGGCGGTCCTGCCCGTCCAGTTCGGGCGGGCCTTCGTAGGGCGAGGCCCGGCGCACCCAGACGGACCGGACTTCGGAGAGGTCGAGTTCCCGGCTGGCGGTGCGCAGGGTGCCCCGCTGGTTGCCGCTGCGGTACGCGGCGGTCAGCGAGGCACCCGTGTGCAGGTCGGCGCCGGGATCGAGACGGACCACCGGGACCCGGCGCTCCGCGAGTACCCGCAGGACCGCATCCGCCGTCACGTCAAGGGGATTGGTCAGTACCAGCACCGACCCGCTGCGGTTGTCCATCAGCCGGAACTCTGGTCCTGGTCGTAGGACTCGGTGCTGTCGGCATCGGTGGCCCCGCCCGGCCCGGCTCCGTCGCCGGGCGAGGTGGTGGTGGGCGTGAGCCCGCTGGTGCTGGTGCCGTGCGCACCCATCTCGACCGTGTGGCCGTGCTCGTCCACGAACACGGCGACCTGCGTCTCGGGGTCGATCACGGGCGTGAGGGCGGGGAAGGGGCTGGACTCGGGGTACGGTCCCATGCGGGTCGTGCCCCACGGTGCGGTTGTCATCTGTACTGCGCCTCCTGAGTCATGGTGGTGTGTTGCGGATCCCGGCCGCGCCGCCGGGTCGGCGGCGCGGCCGGGAGTTCAGTGGGGGCGGTTGATCAACACCAGGGCTGCGGCGATGATGTGCAGCCCGGCGGCGGCGGACACCCCGTAGGCGGCCCAGACCCGGGTGGGATCGGGGGTGGGCGGTGGCGGCGGTGCGTCGGCGGGGTCGTAACTGCTCTCCGGCAGCTGCCGGTTCACCGGGGGATCGTCGCGGGCGTCGTGAGGTCGGCGTGGACGACCTTCCCGAAGGGGAGGAGCGTGACGCCCCAGCGGCCGTGCGTGAGCCGGTGGACCATCGCCAGACCCCGGCCGGACGTGGCGTCGGGTCCGGCCTGAACCATCACGGGCATCGACCGGGAACCGTCACTGACGAGGATGCGGAGGGTGTGGTCGCTCGGTCGGCGGACACCGACGAGCATACGGGTCTGGCAGCAGGTCTCGACCGAGTTGGTGACCAGTTCGCTGACGATGACGACGGCGTCGTCCATCAGGTCGTCCAGGCCCCATTCCTGCACCTTCGCACGCACAAGGCGCCGGGCAACGCCCACCGACTCGGGCTGGTACGGCAGGAGGATGGTTGCCAGTTCGGCAGCCGGGTGGACGCTCGCATCTGGTCCCTGCTGGAGTGCGGCGTTGCCTCTCACAAGGTTCGAGAGGAGGGTCATCAGCGCTTCCCCTTGGCGTAGTTATCTCGTTACGGAGAGCATCGCCGCGGGGGAAGGGCCGGACTATCACTCGTTGGTGACAGTCCGACCCCAG
The DNA here is from genome assembly GCF_053596495.1 of Kitasatospora sp. NPDC001683. Lineage (NCBI taxonomy): Bacteria > Bacillati > Actinomycetota > Actinomycetes > Kitasatosporales > Streptomycetaceae > Kitasatospora > Kitasatospora sp. NPDC001683. The sequence continues at coordinate 2,667 of NZ_JBSFGK010000101.1, read as the reverse complement.
AGAGTGATAATCAGATCCCGACCCAGTGCGCCATGTTCGTGAGGGTGTCGGGCATCGAGCGGCGGGCCGAGACGAGCCCGGCAACCGTTTCGCGCACCATCGGGTGGTAGCGCATCTGTTGTGGCGCCAGCTCCCTTGCGTGCTGAAGTGACTTCAATGACGCCTCCGAGCGGCCGATCCACAACTGTGCCCGCGCTACCTCCGCGATGTGTGCGGCAGCCCGCGAGGCAGGCCACTCTGCGGGGATCTGGACCTGCCCGGCGGCTCGGACGGCCTCTGCGTACCGGTACTGCTCGGCCAGAGTCGCCACTTGGTGGACGGCGACGTTCGTCGGTCCGAACGAGAGCCAGTGCACTCGCATGGCCTCGCCCGTCGCCTCGGCGATCCGCCCCGCGTCCGCGATGTGTTCGGCCGCCGTGTCGCCGTCTCCGGATCGCGCGGCCAACATGGCAGCGCCGAGATGTAGTTGCCCCACCGCCACGTCGCGGATCCGGCTGCGGTCGGCTTGTTCGAGTGTGCCCATGCCGACCCCTACGAGTCGCTTCCCGATGTCGTACTGGCCTGATCGAAGGTAGACCAGCGACCGAAGATACTGGCGAACGCCGGCGACCACCGGATCGGACGCGCGCTCGGCTGCCCACGCCATGCGGTCCAGAGCCACCACGCAAAGATCGCTGTAGCCCAACTTCGTGGTGATGTCGTAGGCCGTGCGGTACGTGCTGGCCAACACCTGCCACGCCTTCTCGGACGGTGCCGCGTGTGCGGCCGTTGTGGCCTCGATCATCAGGGCCGGAAGGGCTCGGGCGGCATCCTTGATACGGGTCTCGCGGATCTGGGCGCACAAGTGCTCCGCGGCGGAGTGCAGTTCGTCGACCGAGCGGGGGGCGATCTCGGGATCGGCGCCGAGGTCGTACAGATCGAGCGCTTCGCGGATCGGCTGGATCAGCACATCGAGTTCGTCCTGTTGCAGCTCGGTCATGTACGGCTGACCGGTGAGGTCGACGGTTTGGACGAACAGCGCCCTGGCGACGGCGGCGATCACAGTGGGTGTGGCCGGCTTGGCTCCTTGCTCGACCTTGGTCAGCATGCTGTAAGAGATATGGGCGCGAGCGGCGAGTTCCCGCTGGGTCAGGTGGCGGAGCTTGCGGTACTGGGCGATGCGTTCGCCCGTGTGCTCGGAGATGTGCCTGGGCATACTGGTACTCCGTTCGTAGCAGCCAGTCGGACGATACTCGCTAAAAGTGGCGGGATGTGTTCCTGCGAACAGGAGTTCAGGTTTGACCGAGCATCATGAGCCGTTCCTCTACGTCATCGTCTGCGCTTCGGGAATCGCTGACGGCGTGAGCGAACTGATCACCGCCGCCCACGCTGAGGGGTGGAAGGTCGCGGTGATCGCCACTCCCAACGCGCTCGGCTTCTTGGATCAGGAAGCCATCGAGGCTCAGACCGGCTATCCGATCCGCTCGGCCTGGCGCACGCCCGGCAGTTCCCGGCCGCTGCCTGGCGCCGATGCCATCGCGGTCGTCTCCGCCACTTTCAACACCATCAACAAGTGGGCCCTCGGGATCGCCGACACACTCGCGTTGGGCATCCTCTGCGAGGCGCACGGGCTGGGCATTCCCATCGTCGTCCAGCCCTACGTCAACTCCGCTCTGGCAGCCCACCCGGCGTATTCAGAGAGCCTCGTCCGACTGCGCTCGATGGGCGTCCTGGTGGGCGACTCCGTACCCCACAAGCCCAAGTCCGGCGGAGCGCGCGATGAGTACAGCTGGACACATGTCCTCGATCTGCTTCGTCCTACCCTCAGCAGTCTTTCAGAGCCGGCGGCGTGAGAAGCAAGGTGATGAGGCGGGCAGAGCCCGGCAGCTCTTGCGCGCTGACACCACCATCCCGTCGCCTCGGGGAGGTTCAACGTGAGGCCTGCGCCTACCGACACCGAAGCCTGGAACGCCTACCTCGCTGAGGGGAATGCCAGACAAGCCCGGAAGCGCGTCTCAGCGGATGTGATCCTGCGCGATAGGGCTGGGCGCATCCTGACCGTCAACCCGACCTATAAGGAGGGTTGGGACCTCCCCGGCGGAATGGCTGAGGCCAACGAGCCACCGGAGGAGGCCGCAGTGCGGGAGTTGCGCGAGGAATTGGGCCTGGAGATCACCATCCGCCGCCTGCTGGTCGTGGACTGGGTCGCGCCGCACGGCCCGTGGGACGACCAGATCGCCTTCATCTTCGATGCGGGTTCCCTTCTACCCGCTCGGGCCGAAACGGTTCGCCCACACGACGACGAACTGTCCGAGGCCGTCCTCCTGCCCGCGTCGGAGGTCGCCGACCGACTGCGGATCCGCGAGCAGAACCGGTTGAATGCCGCTGTCGGGGCGATCTCAGATGGCAGTATGCGGTACCTGCGAGACGGGGTGGAGGCATGATGACGCCTGGAGCAGGAGGCTCAGGCTTGACCGACTACCTCGGGTCTTCCATGCATGAGTGACAGCGACGGGGCGGCCACACCGCTCCACTCAGAGCGCTCGTAGGCACGACGGTCGGCACCTGCTGTGACGTCGAAGGCCCCCATCTGCTTGGATTCCAGGGGTCGTCGCAACACCACTTGGTTTTAGGTGGTGAGTAGATCACGTAGACGCTCGGCTGGGGTATCCCAGTCGAGCGTCTTGC
>NZ_JBSFGK010000100.1:0-26624 GCF_053596495.1 Kitasatospora sp. NPDC001683 | reverse complement strand
CGCGGCGGTGTGCAGCACCCGGGCGCGGTCGCGCTGGAACGCGGTGCGGCCGGGGGGGAGGCGGGGGTATGGGGGGTGGTATGGGTTTTGACGAGATGGTCGTGCCGGCCACGGATGCCGGGTGGGATGGGTTGCGGGCGATTCTGGCGGCGCCGGGGGAGGCGGTGGTCGCGCTGGATTTCGACGGGACCTTGGCGCCGATCGTGGCGGATCCGAGTGCGGCGCGGGCGCATCCTGGGGTGGTGGGGGCGTTGCGGGGGTTGGCGCCGGTGGTCGGGGCGTTGGTGGTGGTGACCGGGCGGCCGGCGGGGTTGGCGGCGGAGTACGGGGGGTTCGCGGGGGTGCCGGGGCTGGTGGTGCTGGGGCACTACGGGGCCGAGCGGTGGGAGGGGGGTGTGGTGACGGCGCCGGAGGTGCATCCGGGGGTCGCGGGGGTGCGGGCGGCGTTGCCGGGGGTGTTGGAGCGGGTGGGGGCGCCCGAGGGGACGTGGGTGGAGGACAAGGGGCGCTCGGTGGCGGTGCACACCCGGCGCACGGGGGCGCCGGAGGTGGCGTTGGAGCTGTTGCGGGCGCCGGTGGCGGACTTGGCCGCCGAGTACGGGCTGGTGGTGGAGCCCGGGCGGCTGGTGCTGGAGCTGCGGCCGCCGGGAGTGGACAAGGGGGCGGCGCTGACCGGCTTCCTGCGCGAGCGCGGGGCGCGGTCGGTGCTCTACGCGGGGGACGACCTGGGGGACGTGGCGGCCTTCGCGGCGGTGGAGAAGCTGCGCGGGCAGGGTTTGGCGGGGCTGCTGGTGTGCGCCGGGACGGTGGGGGACGCGCCGGTGCGCGAGCTCGCCGACCGGGCGGATCTGGTGGTCGACGGGCCCGAGGGCGTGGTGGAGCTGTTGGCCGCCTTGGGGGAGGCGGTCAGAGCTCGTTGAGCTGGTCGAGGAACCACTGTTGCGGGGGGAGCGCGGTGGCCGCGGCGGCGAGGCGCTTGGTGCGCTCGGCGCGTTCCTCCGGGCTCATGCTGAGACCGGTGTGCAGCGCCTCGGCGGTGGCGATGACGTCGTAGGGGTTGACGGTGAGGGCGTCGTCGCCCAGCTCGGAGTGGGCGCCGGCCTCGCGGGAGAGGACGAGGGCGCAGCCGCGGTCGGAGACCACCGGGACCTCCTTGGCGACCAGGTTCATGCCGTCCCGGATCGGGTTGACCAGGGCGACGTCGGCCAGGCGGTAGGCGGCCAGGGAGCGCGGGAAGTCGTCGTTGACGTGCAGGATCAGCGGTTGCCAGGTGGGGGTGGCGAATTCCTCGTCGATCTCGTCGGCGAGGCGCCGGACGGCGGCGGTGTAGTCGCGGTACTCGGCGAGGTCGGTGCGGGACGGGTAGGCGAAGGCGATGTGGACCACCCGGTCGTGCCACTCGGGGCGGGTGCGGAGCAGGTGCCGGTAGGCCTGGAGGCCGCGGACGATGTTCTTGCTCAGCTCGGTGCGGTCGACCCGGACGATGGTGCGGCGGTCGCCGACGGCCGTACGGAGGGCGGCGAGGCGTTCGTCGACGTCGGGGCGGTGGGCGCGCTCGCGGAGGAAGTCGGCGTCGGCGCCGAGGGCGTGGACGCCGAGCCGGGTGGTGCGGCCGATGGGGGTCCCCCCGGCCGAAGGCTGGGGGAGGGTGACGGTGAGCTCCTTGTGGTCGACGGTCGCCCCGAGGAGGTCCTCGCAGCAGGCGGCGAAGGCGCGGGCCCAGCGTTCGGTGAGGAAGCCGGCCCGGTCGGCGCCGAGGATGCCGGTGAGCACGGCGCGGGCGACGTCGTCGGGCAGCAGCCGGTAGTACTCGGGCGGGGCCCAGGGGGTGTGGGAGAAGTGGCCGATCCGCAGGTCGGGCCGGGTCTCGCGGAGCAGGGCCGGGACGAGGGAGAGGTGGTAGTCCTGGACCAGGACCGCGGCGTTCGGGGCGGCTTCGGCGGCCAGGGCCTCGGCGAAGGCGGTGTTGTACGCCTGGTAGGCGGCCCACTCGGTGCGGAAGCCGGCGTCGAAGGAGGGCGCGGTGGGGGTCGCGTAGAGCAGGTGGTGGACGAACCACAGGGTGGAGTTGGCGACGCCGTTGTAGGCGCGGGCGAAGGTCTGCGGGTCGATGTCCAGCATCCGGACGGCCTGGCTGCCGACCTCGTGGCCGGCCAGGTCGAGGCGGCCGTCGGGGGCTTCTCTCGCGGCCCGGCGGTCGGCGTCGCCGAGGGCGGCGCAGACCCAGACGGCGTGGGGGTCGTCGATCGCGGAGAGGCCGGAGACCAGGCCTCCGCCGCCGCGGCGCAGGGTCAGCGTGCCGTCGTCGGAGGTGCTGAACGACACCGGTCCCCGGTTGGAGGCCACCAGGACGGGGGCGGTGCCGGTCACACTCGAACGTTCGGTCGTGAGATCGCCCATGGTTGGTACGTTGCCGGGGGGTCGGCGTGGCAAACGTTTCAATGTCGGGCGGCGTACTCGGGCACGGTGTGCATCGGGGGGCGCTCCAGGGCCGTCACGGGGTGGGTGTGGGCGGTGAAGGCGCGGGTCTCCGGGTCGCGGGTGAACTGGGTGAGGTGGGGGTGGACCAGGTCGGCGGAGGCCTTGAGGCGGTGGGTGCGGTCGAGGCGTTCGAGGGCGGTGCGGTAGATGGTGGCGGCCATCCGGCCGAGGGCCTGGCCGTCCTGGTGGCGGTGGTGCCGGACGCCGACGTCGACCTGGGCCAGGGCGTCCAGCCCGGCCAGTTCCAACGCGTCGACCAGCAGGCCGAGTTCGACGCCGTAGCCGGTGGGGAAGGGCAGCCGTTCGAGCAGTGAGCGGCGGGCCGCGTACTCGCCGCCGAGGGGCTGGACGAAACCGGCGAGTTCGGGCCAGTGGAGGTTGAGCAGGGGGCGGGCGACGAGTTCGGTGACCCGGCCGCCGCCCGCCGGGACGATCGCGCCGCTCTCGGTCTCCAGGGGGCGGTCGTACATGGCCTTGACCAGCTGGAGGTTCTCGTCGGTCAGCAGCGGGCCGACGATGCCGGAGACGAAGGCCGGGTCGAACTCGCGCAGGTCGGCGTCCACGAAGCAGACGATGTCGCCGTGGGTGACCAGCAGCGAGCGCCAGAGCACCTCGCCCTTGCCGGGGACGGCGGGCAGCCGGGGGAGTATCGCGTCGCGGTGCTCCACCCGGGCGCCCGCCTCGGCGGCGACCGCGGCGGTGGCGTCGGTGGAGCCGGAGTCGACCACGACGAGTTCGTCGACGAGGGGGATCCGCTCGACCAGCTCGCGGCGGATGGTCCGGACGATGTCGCCGACGGTGGCCTCCTCGTCGAGGGCGGGGAGGACGACGGTGACGGTGCGGCCGGTGCGCTGCTTGGCCTCCAGCAGGGTGTGCACCGGCCGGTCGGCCGCGCTCCACGAGCGGCGGCGGAGCCAGGACGCCGCCTGCGGGAGGAGTGCGGGGGTCGGTTCGGCGGGCACGGTGACTCTCCTCGGCGGGATAGGTGGAACGGGCCATCTCGCTTGGCGGACGGTCCCTTTCGGGTTGGACGCCTTCGGATACAGTCTTCGTACAGCGGTCGGACCTTTGCACGCCGGGGTCGCCGCTGAACCATAACTTCACATGCTCATCCAGAGGGACTGAGGGAACGGCCCGTTGACGTCCCGGCAACCTTCTCGCTCGGCTGTCGTCGACAGGCCCCGGCGGGACAGGTGCCAATTCCGGCCCGTGGCGCGACCGCGCCACGGGGAAGATGAGGAGAGAGGCCTCCGCCATCATGGCTATCGACACCGTCGCACCCTCCCCCAGCCTTCGGCCGGGGGGACTCCCACCCGTCGACCTCGGCCCCGCCGCCGCGCTGTCCTGTCGGGAGTGCGGCACCCGCTTCCCGCTCGGCCCGAACTTCGCCTGCCTGGAGTGCTTCGGGCCGCTGGAGATCGCCTACGAGTTCGGCAGCGAGCGCGCCGAGGAGCTGCGCAAGCGGATCGAGTCCGGTCCCGCGTCGATCTGGCGCTACGCGCCGCTGCTGCCGGTGCCGGCCGACGTGGCTTCCAAGCCCAATCTGAACCCCGGCTGGACCCCGCTGGTGAAGGCGGACAACCTGGGGCGGGAGCTCGGGTTCACCGCGCAGCTGCACGTGAAGGACGACTCCGGCAACCCGACGCACTCGTTCAAGGACCGGGTGGTGGCCTGCGCGATCGAGGCCGCCCGGGCGTTCGGCTACACCACGCTGTCCTGCTCCTCGACCGGCAACCTGGCCGGTGCGGTGGGCGCGGCGGCGGCCCGGGCCGGGTTCCGCTCCTGCGTGTTCATCCCGCACGACCTGGAGCAGGGCAAGGTCGTGATGGCCGGGGTGTACGGCGGCGAGCTGGTGGGCATCGAGGGCAACTACGACGACGTGAACCGCTTCTGCTCGGAGCTGATCGGGGACCCGGCCGGCGAGGGCTGGGGTTTCGTCAACGTCAACCTGCGGCCGTACTACGGCGAGGGCTCCAAGACGCTGGCGTACGAGATCTGCGAGCAGCTGGGCTGGCGGCTGCCGGAGCAGATCGTCATCCCGATCGCCTCGGGCTCGCAGCTGACGAAGATCGACAAGGGGCTGCAGGAGCTGATCAAGCTGGGTCTGGTGGAGGACCGGCCGTACCGGATCTTCGGGGCCCAGGCGGCGGGCTGCTCGCCGGTGTCGGCGGCGTTCAAGGCCGGCCGCGACGTGATCAAGCCGGTGAAGCCGGACACCATCGCCAAGTCGCTGGCGATCGGCAACCCGGCGGACGGCCCGTACGTGCTGGACATCGCCCGTCGGACGGGCGGCGCGGTCGAGGACGTCACGGACGCGGAGGTCGTGGCGGCGATCCGGCTGCTGGCCCGGACCGAGGGCGTCTTCGCCGAGACCGCGGGCGGGGTGACGGTCGGCGTGCTGAAGAAGCTGGTCGAGACCGGTCAGCTGGACCCGGCCAAGGAGACCGTCGCGATCAACACCGGCGACGGCCTGAAGACGCTGGACGCCGTCTCCGGGGCCGGGATGACCGCCGTCATCAGCCCGACGCTGGACTCCTTCCGCGCCGCCGGCCTCGCGTCCGCCTGAACCACCCCCACCCCCCCGCTAGGAGAGCCATGAGCGCCAACGTCCGCATCCCCACCATCCTGCGCACCTACACCGGCGGCGCCGCCGAGGTGACCGCCGAGGGCTCCACCCTGGCCGAGGTCATCGCCGACCTGGAGGAGAACCACGCGGGCATCTCCGCCCGCATCCTGGACGACACGGGCAAGCTGCGCCGCTTCGTGAACGTGTACGTGAACGACGACGACGTGCGGTTCGCCGAAGGCCTGGGTACCGCGATCAAGGACGGCGCCAGCGTCTCGATCATTCCGGCGGTGGCCGGCGGCTGCTGAGCCGTTCCGGCCGCTCCCGGCCCTCCTGACCCGCTTCGAACGGCTTCCCGGCCGCCCGCACCTACGGAATTCCACTCTCCGTAGGTGCGGGCGGCCGCCTGCATTTTCGGCGGGAATATTTCCGGGTCAAGTCGGAGTAGAGTGTGGCTCTGCTGGGAAAAGGGCTTCCCTTCCGGCCCGCGGGGTGCTTCGCCGGAGGTCGTCCGGAGGCTGGGACGGGCCCGGGGACCGGGCCGTGAAACATGTCAGGCCGATGTCAGAATTCCTGCGGGCATTTGGGTAATTCGTCCGCTATGTCCGGCGTGGAATGCCGACTTCCTTCCGTTTTGCTCGGTCTTGTCTCTTGGCGGGGGCGAGGAATTCCCGGCGATTGGCCCTGTTGCAGAGGGCGTCGATCCGGATACATTCAGCGGCGGTCGACGTAATCGCCCGCTCACGGAAGCCTTCCGGTGTTCCCGTGCGGAGGATTGCGGCGTGCACGGCTGCGCTCAGGGGGGGTTCCCCGGGCCGGCCTCCAAACCAGACCCGGGCCCGCGACCTGCGGGCCCGTGAAGGGCCAGCACAGCACTAGGGGAGTTCGGAATGGCTCAGGGCACCGTCAAGTGGTTCAACGCGGAGAAGGGCTACGGCTTCATCGCGGTCGACGGTGGTGCGGACGTCTTCGTCCACTACAGCGCGATCCAGATGGACGGCTACCGCACCCTCGAGGAGGGCCAGCGGGTCGAGTTCGAGATCTCCCAGGGACAGAAGGGCCCGCAGGCGGACATGGTCCGCGCGGCGGTCTGACCCCTTCCGGCTCCAGGAGCTCGGCGCGGCCCACGGCTGGTGGACCACTCGCTTCTCGACGGGCCCGTACGACACGCGTCGTACGGGCCCGTTCGCGTTCCCGCGCGGGCCCGTTCGCGTTCCCGCGCGGGCCCGGACGGGCACCGGCGCGGGCCCGGACGGCGGCTCGCGGGTTGGCGATTGGGCTTGCACTCGACCACCCGGAGTGCTAATCATTGGCGTTAGCACTCACAGCGTGAGAGTGACAGCGGACCGGGTCGGTGAGGCCCCCGGGAGCGGTAGGGGAATGGACCCCCGCACACCAGGGCCGTCCGTCGCGGGCACCCCTTGGTCCGAGCAGTCGACCGTGTCCCGGAGGACCACTTCAGATGGCCAAGATCATCGCCTTTGATGAGGAAGCTCGCCGCGGCCTTGAGCGTGGCATGAACCAGCTCGCCGACGCAGTGAAGGTCACGCTCGGCCCCAAGGGTCGCAACGTCGTGCTGGAGAAGAAGTGGGGCGCCCCCACGATCACCAACGACGGTGTCTCCATCGCCAAGGAGATCGAGCTCGAGGACCCGTACGAGAAGATCGGCGCGGAGCTCGTCAAGGAGGTCGCCAAGAAGACGGACGACGTCGCGGGTGACGGCACCACCACCGCCACCGTGCTCGCCCAGGCCCTGGTTCGCGAGGGTCTGCGCAACGTCGCCGCCGGCGCCAACCCGATGGCTCTGAAGCGCGGCATCGAGAAGGCCGTCGCCGCCGTCTCGGACCAGCTGCTGGCCCAGGCCAAGGACGTGGAGACCAAGGAGCAGATCGCCTCCACCGCCTCCATCTCCGCCGCTGACACCCAGATCGGCGAGCTGATCGCCGAGGCCATGGACAAGGTCGGCAAGGAAGGCGTCATCACCGTCGAGGAGAGCAACACCTTCGGCCTGGAGCTCGAGCTCACCGAGGGCATGCGCTTCGACAAGGGCTACATCTCCGCCTACTTCGCCACCGACCTGGAGCGCATGGAGGCGACCTTCGAGGACCCGTACATCCTCATCGCCAACTCCAAGATCGGCTCGGTCAAGGACCTGCTCCCGCTGCTGGAGAAGGTCATGCAGAGCGGCAAGCCGCTCGTCATCATCGCCGAGGACGTCGAGGGCGAGGCCCTGTCGACCCTGGTCGTGAACAAGATCCGCGGCACCTTCAAGTCCGTCGCCGTCAAGGCCCCGGGCTTCGGCGACCGCCGCAAGGCCATGCTCGGCGACATCGCCATCCTCACCGGTGGCACCGTGATCTCCGAGGAGGTCGGCCTCAAGCTGGAGAACGCCGGCATCGACCTGCTGGGCACCGCCCGCAAGGTGGTCATCACCAAGGACGAGACCACCATCGTCGACGGTGGCGGCGACAGCGAGCAGGTCGCCGGTCGCGTGAACCAGATCCGCGCCGAGATCGAGAACAGCGACTCGGACTACGACCGCGAGAAGCTCCAGGAGCGCCTCGCCAAGCTGGCCGGCGGCGTGGCCGTCATCAAGGCCGGCGCGGCCACCGAGGTGGAGCTCAAGGAGCGCAAGCACCGCATCGAGGACGCCGTCCGCAACGCCAAGGCCGCCGTCGAGGAGGGCATCGTCGCCGGTGGTGGCGTCGCCCTGCTGCAGGCCGGTGTCGCCTTCGACAAGCTCGAGCTGGACGGCGACGAGGCCACCGGTGCCAACATCGTCAAGGTCGCGCTCGAGGCCCCGATCAAGCAGATCGCGACCAACGCCGGCCTCGAGGGTGGCGTCGTGGTGGAGAAGGTGCGCAACCTCCCCGCCGGTCACGGCTTGAACGCCGCCACCAACGAGTACGTCGACCTGGTCGCCGAGGGCATCATCGACCCGGCCAAGGTCACCCGCTCCGCGCTGCAGAACGCCGCCTCCATCGCGGCGCTGTTCCTCACCACCGAGGCCGTCATCGCTGACAAGCCGGAGAAGGCCGCCGCGGCCGCCGGCGGCGGCATGCCGGGCGGTGACATGGACTTCTGATCCTGATCGCTTCGATCGGGTCGGTTGACTCCTCGTCCGCGTGGGCGGTCCCCTTCGGGGGGCCGCCCACGCGGCGTTTCCGGGCGGTCGGCGTTTCGCGGGAGAATGGGCGGATGGCTTCCGACGACATCGAGACCGCCCTGCACAACGCGCGGGCACTGATCCTGGCCGACCTCACCGCGCGGGACGTGGCGGACGCCGCCGTCGTCTCGCTGGTGGAGCAGGCCGTCACCCACCGCCGCTGGTGGCTGGAGCAGTGGCCGGACGGCACCGAGTACGTGCTCGGGCTGGTCGCCCAGGACGTCCAGGACGCGCTGCTGGAGGCGTACGGGCGGTGGCCGCTGTGCACCGCCTGCGCGGCCGACGGGGACCCGCACGCGCTGGGCGTGGAGCCCGAGCTGGGGCCGGAGCCGCACTGGGTGTGCGGCAAGCGGGGCGTGGCGGTGGCGCCGGTGGGGGAGTTGGTCTAGTCCTCGAGCCGCTCGAGCTCGGCCGTCAGGTTGGCGCGGGCGGGCGCGGTGTGGCGCTGGTGGGCGGTGGGGGTGCGGTAGAGGGCCGGGAGCGCCAGGAGCCTGCGCAGGACGGCGGCCCGGCCGGCGCGGAAGTCCGGTTCCGGGACGAAGCCGTACTCCTCGCGGACGGCGGCCGCGTAGGCCGCGTACGCCTCGGGGGTGCCGCCGAGGACGGCGAGGTCCGCGTCGCAGAGCACCTCGCCGTTGCGGTCGCCGGGGGCCGGGTCGTGGGTGAGGGTGAGCAGGACGAGCCGTTCGACCTCGGCGACGCGTTCGGCGGGCAGTCCGGCGGTGGTCAGCGCGCGGACGGCGAGGGCGGCGCTGCGCTCCTCGTTCTCGGTGCGGTCGGGGCGGTAGACGGCGTCGTGGAACCAGGCGGCGAGCCGGACGGCGTCCGGGTCGGCGGCGTGGTCGGCGAGGTCGTCGACGCGCCGCAGGACCGCGCGCAGGTGCTCAGGGGTGTGGTAGCGGCGTTGCGGCTCGGACCAGCGGCGCAGCAGCTCCCGTCCGTACGGTTCGGGGCCGTCGGTGGCGCCGCAGCGGTTGAGCAGGGCGGTCCAGGCGGTGAGCAGGTCCTCGGTCGGCATGGGCACATTCTGTCGGCTGGTTCGGGTGGACGGGATATGCCGGTCAGCGATATATGTAGACGCATGACAGAACGCTCCATGCAGGAGCCGACGCTGCTTCTGCTCACCGCGCTGGCCGATGCTCCGAGACACGGTTACGCGCTCATCCAGGAGATCGCCGCGATCTCGGACGGCCGGGTCAAGATGCGCACCGGCACGCTCTACGGCGCGCTCGACCGGCTGCTCGGCCAGGGCCTGATCGAGGTCGCCGCCGAGGAGGTGGTGGACGGCCGCGCCCGGCGCACCTATGCGCTGACCGACGCCGGTCGGGGTGCGCTGGCCACCGAGGCCGAGCGGCTGCGGGCCGTGGCCGCCGAGGCCGAGCGGCGGCTGTCCGTCGCCGTTGTCAGTCCGAAGGTCAGGGGGGCCTTGGCATGACCGATTCGACTGTTGCCGTCCGTACGGCGCTGGCGCTGTACCCGGGGCGGTACCGCCGCGAGCGCGGGGACGAGCTGGCCGTGGTCTTCGCCGACACGACCGCCGGGGCCGGGCCGGTGGCCAAGGCCCGTGAGCTGTTCGACCTGGGCGCCTACGGGCTGCGGATGCGGACCGGGCTGACCTCGACGTCCACCGGCGGGCGGCTGGCGGCGCTGGCCGCGCCGCTGGTGGTCGGGGCGGTGGGCGGGACGGCGGCGGTGTACGCGGTGCTGGAGTACCTGGACGCGCCCCGCGGCTGGCAGCAAGTGCCGCGCCACCTCGGGGCGCTGGCGTTCTTCCTCGCCCACTGGGCGCTGGTCGGGTCCGCGGTGCTCTCCGCCGGGGCGGTGCTGCTCGGGCGGTGGACGGTGGCGAAGCTGCTGGCCGGGGTCACGGCGCTGGCGGCGATCGCGGCCATCGTGCAGCCGTTGACGTACCCGTACGCGCGCCAGCCGTTCTGGGACGTCCTCTTCGAGTTCCAGTGGTCCGGGCCGTTCCTGCTCTGGTCCCTGGTGTTGCTGGCGGCGCCGAAGGACGCCCTGCCGGTGCCGACCTGGCGCGAGCGGGGTCTGGTGCTGGCGGCGGCGATGCTCGCCCCGACGGTGTCGATCTCGACCAACTTCTCCAGCAGTTGGCACCACTTGGCCGCGCCGTGGCGCGCGCTGATGATCGTCGTGCCGCTGTTGATGACCCTGACGGCGGTGCGCGGCTGGTACCTGGTGGCGGTTCCCGGGCTCGCCGCGCTGCCGTGGGCGTTCAGTGTCAACCTCCCCGCGCTGTGGCAGCAGGAGGGCGGTGCCTGGAAGCTGCTGCCGATGGCCGGGCTGACGGTCGTGGTGGCGGTCGTGCTGGCCGTGGTGGGCCGCCGGAAGGGTCCGTCAGGGCCGGGCGGGCGGCAGTTGGCCTGAGGGGACGGAGAGCGGGGGTGCGGTCTCGCCGGGGGCGGCCGGATGTGGCAGGCTGTCCCACATGTCTAGACCAATTCTCGAAGTCATCGCGCTGACGCCCCAGGACGCCCAGGCTGCCGAGTCGGGCGGCGCCGACCGGCTCGAACTGGTCACCGACATGGCCGCCGACGGACTCACCCCGTCCGTCGAGGACTTCGCCCGGATCCGGGCCGCCGTCGGCATCCCGCTGCGCGTCATGCTCCGGATCCGGGACGGCTTCGCCCCCGGCGACCTGGACGAGCTGTGCGCCCGGGCCGGCGCGCTGCGGGCCGAGGGGGCCGAGGAGTTCGTCCTCGGCTTCCTCGACGCCGCGGGCGCCGTCGACCTGGCCGCCACCACGGCCGTCGCCGAGGCGATCGCCGGCTGCCGCTGGACCTTCCACCGGGCGATCGACCACAGCGCCGACCGGGCCGCCCTGCGCGCCGCCGTCGGCGCGCTGCCCGGGCTGGACACCTTCCTCACCTCCGGCGCGGCCGCCGGGGTGGACGCCGGGCGCGAGGTGCTGGCCGCCGAGCTGGCCCGCGCGGGCGGGCCCGGGTACACCCAGCGGATCCTGATCGGCGGCGGTCTGCGGGCCGAGCACCTCGAGGAGCTGCGGGCGGAGGGCTTCGACGCCTTCCACGTCGGCGGCGCGGTGCGGGCCGACGGCTGGCGGACGCCCGTCGACGAGGCCAAGGTCGCCGAGTGGCGGGCGCTGATCGACGCCTGAGTGCTGTACGTGAAGGGCCGGTCCTCGGGACCGGCCCTTCGGCGTCAGCGCAACTGCTCGGGCAGCGGCTCGCTGTGCAGCACCGTCAGGCCGGAGACCGCACGGGTGAGCGCCACGTACAGCCGGCGCAGGCCGGTCCGCTCGTCCGGCTCGCCGGCGATCACCGCGGCCGGCTCGTCCAGCACCACGTAGTCGTACTCCAGACCCTTGGCCAGCGAGGCCGGCACGAGGGTCAGCCGGGCCTCGGTGCTGGTCTCGGTGCCGGGGGAGAGGTACGGCAGCCCGGCCGCGGTGAGCAGCTCGGCGAGCTGCGGGATCCGGGCGTCGGCGGCGATCAGACCGGTCGAGCCCTCGTTCTCCAGCGCCTCCCGGCAGGCGTCCAGGACGGCCTGCTCCCACTCGGTGATCCGGCGGATCACCAGCGAGCCGGGGGCGTCGCGGACCGAGGTCGCCGGTGCCAGGCCGGGGGCGATCGCGGGCAGCAGCCGGGAGGCGTACGTGATGACCTCCTCGGGCACCCGGAAGCCCTTGGTCAGCTCCTCCACGTGCGCGTCCGGCTTGCCCAGGTGGTGCAGCGCGTCCGGCCAACTCGCCGTCGCCCAGGGGGTGGTGCCCTGGGCGAGGTCGCCGAGGACGGTCGCCGAGCCGGTGGTGCAGCGGCGGCCGACCGCGCGGTACTGCATCGGGGAGAGGTCCTGGGCCTCGTCCAGCACCACGTGCCCGAGCGAGGGCGTGCGCTGCACCAGGTCGGTCGCCTCGTCCACCAGGACGGCGTCGGCCGGCGTCCAGCGGGCGGTCTTCACCGAGCGGCCGGGCTTGGGCCACAGCACCGCCCGCTGCTCCTCGGGGGTGAGGATTCCCTCGGCGCACTCGGCCAGGAACTCCGGGTCGGAGAGCAGCCGCAGCACCAGCTTGGCCGGGTCGACGGCCGGCCAGCACTCCTTGACCACGGCCTTGACCGCGCTGTTGCGGGCCACCGCGTCCTGCACCCGGTCGTCCGGGGCCTCGCCGCCCTGCTCCATCTTCAGCAGCACGGCGTGCGCGATGCGCTGCGGCAGGGCGTCCCGGGCGGCGCCGTAGCGGACCTCGCGGCCCTTCAACTCCTCGATGATCTCGACCAGTTCGTACACCGGGACGCGCCAGCGGCGGGAGCCGCGGACCACCACGCAGGGCTCGGTGGGCAGCGTGATGCCCGCCCGCACCGCCCGGCGCAGCACCTCGGCCATCCGGGCGTCGCCCTTCAGCCGGGCCGCCTCCGGGTCGTCCTCGCCCTTCACCTCGACGTGGGCGACCAGCTGCTGCACGGTGGCCTGGGCGACCTCCAGCTCGCCGAGGGCGGGCAGCACCTGTTCGATGTAGGAGAGGAAGGCGTTGTTCGGGCCGATCACCAGGGTCCCGGTCCGGGCCAGGCGCTCGCGGTGGGCGTACAGCAGGTAGGCGACGCGGTGCAGGCCGACCGCGGTCTTCCCGGTGCCGGGCGCCCCCTGGACGCAGATGGTGCCCGTGATGTCGGAGCGGACGATCTCGTCCTGCTCGGGCTGGATGGTGGCGACGATGTCGCGCATCGGGCCGACGCGGGGCTTCTCGATCTCGGCGGCGAGCAGGGCGGAGGTGGTGGACCCCCCGGCGGAGCCGGAAAATGTCTCTGCGGCCGGGTCGGTGAGGTGTTCGTCCTCGTAGGCGGTGAGTTCGCCGCCGGTGTAGCCGAAGCGGCGGCGGCGCTCGACGTCCATCGGCTCGGCGCGGCTGGCCCGGTAGAAGGGCTGGGAGACCGGCGCGCGCCAGTCGATCACCATCGGGTCGCCGTCGGCGTCGTGCACGTGGCGGCGGCCGATGTAGAAGCTCTCCCCACCTCCGCCCTCGCTCAGTTCCTCGCTGACCGCGTGCAGGTAGTCGAGGCGGCCGAAGAACAGCGGGGTGTCGGAGAGGTCGGCCAGGGCGGCGATCCTGGCCTCGATCTGGTTCTGGAGGATGACGGCGGACACCCAGGTGCCGGTCACGTCGCGCAGGTCGAGCGACTCGACGTCCTCGCGCATCGCTCGCAGCGCGGACCGGGACGCGGCCAGGTGGTCGCGTTCGCGCTGGAGGGGGTCGGTGGTGGGGGTGGCGGGCACAGCGAACCTTCCCGGCTGCCCCGGTGGCGGGCGCAGCGGATCGATGGAGCTCACGGTGGTGTACGGCCGACCGGTTGCCGTGCGGTCGGCGCCTCCCCCGGCTGCCTGCGGGACGGACACCGTCAGGTACCACGGTTCGGGAGGGGGCAGACGGACGATCTTAGACCCGTCCGTCTCAGGGTTCCAGCCCCGCAGGTCTCGGGGCTGCCGTACACCTGGAGGAGGACGGCCGCCTCGCTGGATGCGGCCTTTGGAGTGATGCCGTGGGCCGGTCGGGTGCCTACCGTTGAAGACATGAGCAGTGAGAACACCACCCCCCGTCCGGGCCCGGCCGGCGCGACCGCCGTCCAGGGCCGCCACCGCAACCCGCTGGGCACCGTTCTCCGCAACGTCGGCATCGCGCTGGACACCGCCGCGCGGGTGATCTTCCTCGGGCGCGACGGTGTCCGGTACTGAAACGCCTTACAGCACGTCGTCCGCGTCGATGATCCGGTACGCGTAGCCCTGCTCGGCCAGGAAGCGCTGCCGGTGGGCGGCGAAGTCCTGGTCCACGGTGTCGCGGGCGACCACCGAGTAGAAGTGCGCCGCGTGCCCGTCCGCCTTGGGGCGCAGGACGCGGCCGAGGCGCTGGGCCTCCTCCTGGCGGGAGCCGAAGGTCCCGGAGACCTGGATGGCGACCGTCGCCTCGGGCAGGTCGATCGAGAAGTTCGCGACCTTGGAGACCACCAGGACGCTGATCTCCTTGTTCCGGAAGGCGTCGAAGAGCTTCTCGCGCTGGGCGTTGCTGGTCTCGCCCTTGATCACCGGGGCGTCCAGGACCTCCCCGAGCTCGTCCAACTGGTCGATGTACTGGCCGATGATCAGCGTCTGGTCCTTCTCGTGCTTCTTCACCAGCGCCTCCACCACCCGCCGCTTGGTCGCGGTGGTCGCGCAGAAGCGGTAGCGCTCCTCCGGCTCGGCGGTGGCGTAGGCGAGCCGCTCGGAGTCGGTGAGGGTGACCCGCACCTCGCAGCAGTCGGCGGGCGCGATGTAGCCCTGCGCCTCGATCTCCTTCCACGGGGCGTCGAAGCGCTTCGGGCCGATCAGGCTGAACACGTCGCCCTCGCGGCCGTCCTCGCGCACCAGGGTGGCGGTCAGGCCGAGCCGGCGGCGGGCCTGGAGGTCGGCGGTGAACTTGAACACCGGCGCGGGCAGCAGGTGCACCTCGTCGTAGACCACCAGGCCCCAGTTGCGGGCGTCGAACAGCTCCAGGTGCGCGTACACGCCCTTCCGCTTGGTGGTCATCACCTGGTAGGTGGCGATGGTGACCGGGCGGATCTCCTTCTTCGTCCCGCTGTACTCGCCGATCTCGTCCTCGGTCAGCGAGGTGCGCTTGACCAGCTCGTGCTTCCACTGGCGGGCCGAGACGGTGTTGGTGACCAGGATCAGCGTGGTCGACTTGGCGTGCGCCATCGCGGCCGCGCCGACCAGCGTCTTGCCGGCGCCGCAGGGCAGCACGACCACGCCCGAGCCGCCGTGCCAGAAGCCCTCGACCGCCTGTGCCTGGTACGGGCGCAGCTGCCAGCCGTCCTCGTCCAGGTCGATCGGGTGCGCCTCGCCGTCCACGTACCCGGCGAAGTCCTCGGCGGGCCAGCCGAGTTTGAGCAGCACCTGCTTGATCTGCCCGCGCTCGGAGGGGTGCACCACCACGGTGTCCGGGTCGACCCGGGCGCCGACCAGCGGGACGATCTTCTTGGAGCGCAGCACCTCCTCCAGCACCGGGCGGTCGGTGGTGGTCAGCACCAGCCCGTGGGTGGGGTGCTTGACCAGCTGGAGCCGCCCGTACCGGCCCATGGTGTCCGCCACGTCCACCAGCAGCGCGTGCGGCACCGGGTAGCGCGAGTACGTCACCAGGGCGTCCACCACCTGCTCGGCGTCGTGCCCGGCCGCCCGCGCGTTCCACAGCCCGAGCGGCGTCACCCGGTACGTGTGCACGTGCTCGGGCGCCCGCTCCAACTCGGCGAACGGCGCGATGGCGCGGCGGCAGTCGGCGGCCTTGGGGTGGTCGATCTCCAGGAGAAGAGTTTTGTCGCTCTGGACGATGAGCGGTCCGTCGTTCACGCGGGGGAGCCCTCCACTGGCTGACAGGCTGGATTGACGCAGACCCTCCAGTGTCGCTCATCCCGGGCGGTACGTGGGTGGGCTCCTTCGGACTGCCGTTGGTCGACCGGCCGCCGCGTCGTCCGCAGCGGGCGGCCCCGATACGCCGACATCCACGCTCGTCGGGGTCGAGCGTGGATGTCGGCGAAGCGTTCGACTGTTCAGATGTGCCGGTCCCGTGGGCCGGGTGGTTGGAGCGTTGCGGTCACCAGTGGTGGTGGTCGTCGCAGGGGTCGATGACGGTGGGGTCGGTGGCGGTGGCGGTGCCGTCGCCGCCTCCGCTGACCATGGCGGTGTTGGTGAGGGTGCCGGTGGCGGTGCGGGCGACGCGGACCCGCAGCGTGATGGGCGGGTAGGTGTTCCTGGGGTTGAGGACGTCGCTGCGGGTGCAGGTCAGGGTCCTCAGGGTGCAGCGCCATCCCCTGCCGGTGATGCTGGTGGCGGTGAGTCCGGCCGGGAGGGTGTCCTTCATGGTGACCGTGGTGCCGTCGGTGGGGGCCGTCCCGTTGTTGCCGACGGTGATGGTGTAGGTGCCTGTCCTGCCCGCGGTGAAGTTGCCGGTGTGGGTCTTGGTGATGGTCAGGGCGGGCCCCGCGGGGACCGGGGTGATCGCGATACCGAACGGCCCGGTGACGGGGATGGTGGCGGTGACGGTGTTGGTGGTGGTGTCGATCACCGACACGGTGTTCGAGGAGAAGTTGCCGACGTAGACGTGTTTGCCGTCGGGGTTCATCCCGAGCTTGTAGGGGCTGGTGCCGACGGGGACAGTGGCGGTGACGGTGTTGCTGGTGGTGTCGATCACCGACACGGTGCCGTCGGCGACATTGCCGACGTAGACCTGGTGGCCGTCCGGGGTGATCGCGTTGCCGTACGGGTTGTTGCCGACGGGGATCGCGGGGCCCACCACGGTGTTGGTGCCGGTGTCGATCACCGACACGGTGTTCGCGGAGAAGTCGTCGACGTAGGCGTGCAGGCCGTTCGGGGTGATCGTGATGCCCGACGGCTGGGTGAAGCCGGGGATGGTGGCGGTGACGGTGTTGGTGGTGGTGTCGACCACCTGTACCTGGCCAAGGCTGAGCTCGGTGACGTAGACATGGGAGCTGTCCGGCGTGATCGCGATGAACCGCGGATCGCTGCCGGAGGCCAGGGGGATGTCGGTGGTGACCGTGTTGGTGGTGGTGTCGATCACCGACAGGGTGCTCGTGCCGAAGTTGGGGAGATAGGCGTGCAGCCCGTTCGGGGCGATCGCCACATCCTGCGGGGAGTCACCGGCGGGCAGGGGGATCGTGGTGGTGACGGTGTTGGTGGTGGTGTCGATCACCGACACGTTGTCCGAGCTGCGGTTGGCGACGTAGGCGTGCAGGCCGTTCGGGGTCACCGCTACAGCCACCGGTCTGGTGCCGACGGGGATGGTCGTGGTGACGGTGTTGGTGGTGGTGTTGAACACCGTCACCGTGTTGGCGCCGGGGTTGTCGACGTAGCCCTGCTGGCCCGTGGCGGCCATGGCCGGGGACGGGGCCAGCACCGGCAGGGCCAACCCGGCCGTCAGGGCCAGTCCCGCCGCCACGGCCCGCACCCGCACCCACGGCCCGGGCCGAGGCCCACTGCTTTCGGACTCCGGACCGCGACGTGCGGGCTCACCCGCGGAATCGTGTGGACGGGCCAGACGCATCGCTCTCTCCTCACAACCGGCGCCACGGCCCCGCGCCCCACCGCGAGCTGCGGTGGGACGCGGAGCCGTGAACTGTGAAAAAGCAGGAACGAACGATGTATACGTCGCATTGACGGATGGTCAGCGCGACACGCCCTCGCGGCGGCCGAACGAGGGATCGCCCCGAGTGACCACGGTCCGTACCCGCTCGTTGAGCAGGTCATGAAGACCTCGAAGCGCGTTCTCACCGCCCTCGCCCTGATGGGCACGGCCTTCGCGGCCACCGCCTCCTCGGCCGGTTCCGCCCACGCCCTGGCGGGCATCGGGGAGGGGCCGGGCGGGCTGCTCGCCACGCCCGGGTTCCTGCTCGCGGACACCGTCACCGGGGGCGAACTGCCGGTCGGGCAGGGGCAGATCGGCAGCCTGGCGGACCAGGCCGTCAAGGAGAAGATGAAGGAGTCGCAGGGGCACTGACGGGCCGTGTGCGCTATTCGTCCAGTTCGGCGACGCCGGTGATGCGGTGGAGGGCGAAGGTGCGCAGTTCGTCGGCGTGGTGGTCGAAGGCGGTGACGAAGCCGCCTTCGACCTTGACCGGGTCGATGATGCGCTGGCTGGCGATGCCCTCGGCGTTGAGGTAGCCGATCCACATGCGTTCGCCGAGGAGGACGGCCGTCTGGAGGGCGGCGAGGGTCTCGGCGGCGGCGGTGCGGGGGAGTTGGCGCGGGTCCGGGGTGGGTTCGCGGCGGGTGGCGGTGGCGGCGCGGTCGCCGGCCCGGATGGCCTTGATGGCGGCGGCGAGGAGGGTGTCGTCGGGCGTGGGCGGGCCGTCGGGGACGGGCGTGGGGGCGGTGCGGGGCGGGGTGCGGTGGCTGTCCGGGCGGGTGATCAGGACGTCGCCCTCGGCGGATTCGGCGGCCGGTGCGTAGCCCATGGTGCGCAGGGCGGCGAGCAGGACGTCCGGGGCGGCCTGGGAGGCGAGGACGGTGGGGGCGAGCAGCCGTAGCCGCAGGTCGGCGGCGCGGCGGTCGGCGAGCACCTCGTTCAGCAGTGCGGGGTCGTCGCAGCGCAGGTAGGAGGAGGCGGCGCCGACCCGCAGGATGCCGTGGCGCCGGGCGACGTCGTCGATCAGGTAGGTGAGCGGCTGGGGCACGGGCGTGCGGCTGTGCTGGGCCAGGAAGGTCTGCAGGTCGGCGGCGGTGCGGCCGGCGTCCAGGGCGCGGCGGACGGAGGTCGGGCTGAACCGGTAGACGGTGGCGCCGCCCTTGGACTCGATGTCGGCGCAGAGCGCGAGCGCCTGGGCGAGCGGGGTGAGCAGCGGGCCGGGGGCGATCGCGGTGAGGTCCGGCTGGAGGATCACGTGGTCCAGTGGCTGCGGCAGCAGCGGGGCGAGCACCTCGGCCGGGTCGGACTCGGCGGTGAGCAGGGCGCGGCCGGGGGCGGCGAGGGCGCCGCGGCCGGTGATGCCGAGGAGTTCGGCCTCGGCGAGGGTCCAGGTGGTGAGGTCGTCGCGCAGCTCGCGGCCGTCCGGGCCGGTCGGGCCGCCGCGCAGCGGGCGCTGCCAGCGCAGGGTGGGCAGCAGTTCCTCGGCGGTGGCCGGGGTGCCGGGCGGGAGTTCGGCGAGCAGGGCGAGCGTGGCGCGGCGCACCGACGGGGCGAGGGTGCGGTCGAGTTCGGGGCCGAGGGCGGCGCGCGGCTTGCCCTTGTTGTCCGGGGTGCCGGTGAGGGCGGGGACGCGGGTGGCGGCGAGCCAGGCGGCGGCCAGGACGGACCAGCGCTCGGCGGTGTCCAGCTGCAGCCAGCTGTCGTACCCGGGGGTCGGCGCCCAGCACTCGTCGACTTCGCCGTCGGGGGCCAGCAGGCCCGCGGTGTAGGCGAGTTCGAGCCAGAAGGCGGCCTGCTGCTCGGTGGTCTCCAGGGCCTGGGCGGCGCGCTTGAGGTCCCGTACGCCGAGGCCGCCGGCCCGCAGGGTGGGCGGCGGGGTGAGGCCCCAGGTCTCCAGCAGTTCCTCGACGGTCTTGACGGCGGTGTGCGCCTGGCCGGCCGAGGTGCTGTCCACAGCCTGTGGATCGCGCGGGGCGGCGGCGGGCGCGGGCTCGGGAGGGAGCGGTTCGACGGTGCGGTGGGTGCGGCCGCCGCGCAGGTGCAGGGCCAGTTCGCGGGGCAGCACGACGCTGCCCGGGCTGGTCGGCAGCAGCAGGCCGCGGGCGAGCAGCCATTCGACCGGGCTCTGCGCGTCCTCGGCGGTGACCGGGCGGGTGGCGTCCGGGACGGTGCCGGTGGGCGGGCCCCAGACCAGCCGGTCCAGCAGCCGCAGCGCGGCCTCGGGGGCGGTCTCCAGCAGGGCGGCGCAGCGGGCGCGGTCGGTGAGCAGGGCGGTCAGGGCGGCGACGGCGGTGACCGGGTCGGGGGTGGCGGGCTGCCCGGCGGAGGCGAGCAGCTGCTGCAGCCGGGCCGGGGACATGCCGGTGGTGGCCTCGGCGAGGGTGGGGCCGAGGCCGGTGCGGCCGGGGTTGGCGGCGGTCGGGGCGAGCGCCTCGCGGACGGCGAGGACCAGCCGTAGGCCGTTGTCCGGGCCCCAGAGCAGCGCCCGATCGCGCAGGGTGGCGATGGCGCGGGGGAGGGCGGCGGCGACGGCGGAGCGGTCGGCCGGGGTGAGCGGGGTGGCGCCGGGGTGCGGCTTGACCTTGGCCGGGCCGGTCAGCAGGGTCCGTACGGTGGTCAGGCCGGTGCCGTCCGGGGCGGTCGCCAGCGCCTCGGCGACCTGCAGGGTGAACCGGTCGAGCCGTTCCAGGGCGCGCAGCGCGGAGGCGCGCGAGGAGAGCCGGGCGGACAGCTGGGTGAGGTCGCCGGGGACGGGGTTCAGCAGGTCGGGGCGGGACCGGAGCAGGGCGGCGAGCGCGTCGTCGGGGCGGGCGCGCAGCTCCTCGGCGAGGGTGCGGGGGCCGGCGGGCGTCCTACCTTGGCGTTGGGGGCCCTGCTGTGTGGTCATTCGACCTAGGTTAGTCGGGAGCACGGACGGCGGGGTGCGCTCGTGCGGCGGGCTGCGCCGGTGGACGGCGGTGTTCGGCTCGGACTCGCGCGGGCGGGGCACGGTGGGTACCGTCACGGCGGAGGGCGGTTCGGTGGGCGGCCGCGCTCTGCATGTCCATGGGCGGGCCGGGCGAGGCGGGGTGTCGGTGATGACGGACGGCGAGTGGTGGCGCAAGAGCGGGCCGTGGAGCGAGCGGGCGGGGTCGTCGGGTGCGTCCGTTCCGGGGGCCGAGGGGGAGACGGCCGGCGGGCCGGCCGAGGACCGCGTGTACGGTCCCCCGGCCGCTTCCGGCGCATCGGGCGGCGGCATCCCGAACGTGTCGCTGGACCTGCCGGGCGTCGCCGGTCCGTCGGAAGGCTCGGGGGTGATCCCGCCGCCGACGGTGCAGAGTTCGAGCCCGTGGACGATGACGATGCTCGACTTCTCGGACGCGCCGCAGCCCGCGCCGAGACCGGTGCCCGAGCAGCGCGCGGCCGAGGAGACGGCGCAGCAGCAGCCGGTCGAGCCGGCGGCCGGGGCGAAGCCGTCGAACCCGAAGCGGCAGCGGAAGGTGAAGGCCAAGGCCGCGCCCGCCGGGGCGGCCGGTCCGGCCAAGGGCGCCCGCCGGCCGTCCCCGCTGATCCTGCTGTCCTGCGGCCTGCTGGTCGGCGGTGCGGTGTCCGGTTTCTTCCCGGCCATGCTGGCGGGCTGGGGCCTCGGCTATCTGACCCGTCAACTCTCCGATTTCATGCGCAAGTTCGTGATCCTCGGGATCCCGCTGGCGACGATGAGCGCGACCACCCTGTTCGCGATGAACCGCGCCAAGCAGGCCGCCGGGGGCGGTGCCGGAGGTGCGGTCCAACCCGGCTCCCCGCTGGGCCAGTTCAGCTGGTCCATGGCGCCGGGCGTGCTGCGCACGGCCGCCGTCCTGACGGCGGTGGTGCTGTTCCTGCTGAGCATGCGCCGCCGCCCACCGCAGCAGGGGTGAGTCAGCCGCTCGGCCCTCAATCGCCCTGCTGGGCCGCCATGCCGAGGATTCCGGCGAGGACGGCGGCCGGGTCGTCGGTGGGCAGCGCGTGCCCGGCGCCGGGGACGACCTCGACCCGGGCGGCCGGGGCGAGCCGGTGCAGTCGCTCGGAGACGGCCGTGGCGTCGTGCAGGGCGCTGCGCTCGCCGAGCAGGAAGAGCGCGGGGGTGCTGAGGCGGCTCAGTTGCTCGTCGCCGAGGGTGGTGGCCGGGGGCAGTCGGCGGCGGAATCCCATCGAGGCGCGCATCAGGACCATCAACTCGGTGTCCAGGATGGCGCTGTTGTCGACGGCCTTTGCCAGTCGGGGCCGGAGCGGGCGCGGTGCAAGGGCGGCGAGGCCGCCGAGGATGAGCCAGGTGTAGAAGCGCCGTCCGACGTCGGCGAGGCCCGCCGGGTCGACCAGGGTGAGGGCGGCGGTCCGTCCGGGGTGGCGGATCTGGTGGTGGAGGGCGATCCAGCCGCCATAGGAGCAGCCGACCAGGTGGGCGGCCGGGACGTCGAGGGCGGCGAGCAGTTCCTCCAGCCAGTCGGCGGCGTCGTGGCCGTCCGAGATCGGGGCGCTCTGCACGCTGGCGCCGGGTTCGCCGACGGTGTCCACGGCGAGGACGGGGTGGTGTGCGGCGAGGCGCTCGACGTACGTGTGCCACATCAGGGCGTTGCCGCCGGAGCCGGGGAGCAGCACGATCGGCTGCCCGTGGTCGGGGCCGGTGCGGTGGACGCGGGTGGTGCCGAAGCGGGTCGGGACGTCGAGCGGGGTGCGCGGTCCCGGCCAGAGCTGGGTGAGCGCGTGCTCGTACGCGGTGCGGAAGCGGGATTCGGCCTTGCCGTTCTTGAACTCGCTGATTCGCATGGTACAGGTGTATCACATGCATGATACGTGTGTACCAAGAGAAGGAGGCGGACCGTGGCAGAGAAGGTCGACCATGAGGAGCGGCGGCGGCAGATCGCCGAGGCCCTGCTGCGCATCGCGGACACCGAGGGCCTGCAGTCGGCCAGCATGCGCGCGGTCGCGACCGAGGCGGGCGTCTCGCTGCGCCTCGTGCAGTACTACTTCACGACCAAGCAGGGCTTGCTGCTCGACGCCCTGGCCCGGCTCGGCACCCAGCTCCAGGCCCGGATGGAACGCTGGATCGGCGAGGCCCGGGCCCCGCGGGAGGTGGTGACGGCGGTCCTGTCCTGCATCCTGCCGACCGATGCCGAGAGCCGCCGGATCACCCGGACGTACGCGGCGTACTACGCGCTGGTCCTCAGCGACCCCGAGGTGCTGGAGAAGCAGGCCGCGCAGCCGCCCGTCGTACTGGAGGGCTTCGTGGCCAAGCAGCTGCGCGCGGCGCAGGAGGCCGGGGCGATCGCGCCGGAGCGGGACGTCGAGCTGGCGGCCGCCGGACTGCTGGCGATGGTCAACGGGCTCGGCTCCAGCGTCCTGGGCGGACAACGGGATGGCGAGCAGGCGTTGGCGATCCTCACCCACCACCTGGACGAGCTCTTCCGGCCACCGCGCGATCACTGACCACATTCGCGCGCCGTCCGTGTCACATTCGCCCCGCGCGATCCGTCGGTGGAGCAGTGGAGCAGTGAGCACCACCGATGACACGAAGGGACGACGGCGAGATGCTGACGAACATCATGTACGTGACGGTCTACGTCACCGACCAGGACCGCGCCCTGGAGTTCTACACCGACCGGCTTGGCCTGGAGAAGCGCGTCGACTACCCGGGCCCCGACGGCCGCTTCCTGACCGTGGCAGCCCCGGGCAACCCGCTGGAGATCGTCCTGTGGTCGCACGCCCCGGCCGCGGGGCAGCCCGCCGGGCGCCAGCCCGGAGGGGACGCGCCCGGCCCGGTCTTCCTTGAGTCGGACGACCTGCGGGCGGACTTCGAGGTGCTGCGCGAGCGCGGCGTGGTCTTCGAGCAGTCCGAACCGGAGGACTACGGCTTCGGCATCCGCATCGAGGCCGTGGACCCGGACGGCAACCGCATCTCCCTCCGCCAGCGCGCCGCCTGGCAGGGCTGAGGCACACGGTGGGCTGCTCAGGAGCAGGAAGTCGGCGGGTCCGACGTCCTGCTCCGGCGCCTCCTGCCGGCACCGGGTGACGGGCCGCGCCGGGAGGGGGGCACCCGTCCGGGGCCGGGGGCTAACACCCGTACGGGACGGGTGCTTTCCCCGTTCTTCGGGCCCGCCCGGTTGGCCAGACTCGGGGCATGCCCACACAGCCCGTGACGATGACCAAGCCCGCTCCCGAGATCCTGCGGGCCGCCGCCCCGCAGCCGGACGGCGGCGGCAGCGACTTCGCCCAGCTGAGCCGCCGGATAGCCGCCGAGGGACTGCTCGACCGGCGCCCGGTGTATTACGCCGTGCGCGCCGGACTGGTGCTCTTCGCGTTCCTGGACGCCTGGTGGGCCCTGTTCGCGCTGGGCGACACCTGGTGGCAGCTCGCCCTGGCCGCCGTGATGGCCGGGGTGTTCGCCCAGGTCGGCCTGCTCTCCCACGACCTGGCGCACCGCCAGGTGTTCAGCCGGCGCCTGCCGAGCGAGGTCGGCGGCCGGATCGCCGCCAACCTGCTGATGGGCATGAGCTACGGCTGGTGGATGAACAAGCACACCCGCCACCACGCCAATCCCAACCACGAGACCCGGGACCCGGACGTCTCCCCGGACCTCGTCGTGTGGTCGCAGCGGCAGGCCCGGCAGGCGAGCGGCCTCGCCCGGTTCATCGGCCGCCGCCAGGCGTACCTGTTCTTCCCGATGCTCCTGCTGGAGGGCCTCAACCTCAGCTTCAACAGCTTCCGCGCGCTGCGGAGCCCTGCGGTGAAGCGCCCGCTGCTGGAGGGCGTCCTGCTGGTGGTCCACTTCGCGGCCTACTCCGGCCTGGTCTTCGCCGCTCTGCCGCTCGGCAAGGCGGTCGCCTTCCTCGCCGTGCACCAGGCGCTGCTCGGCGTCTACCTGGGCTGCGTCTTCGCCCCGAACCACAAGGGCATGCTGATGGTGACGCCGGAGATGCGGCTCGACTTCCTGCGCCGCCAGGTGCTCACCTCGCGCAACGTGCGCGGTGGCCTGCTCCTGGACGCGGTGATGGGCGGCCTCAACTACCAGGTGGAGCACCACCTCTTCCCCAGCATGCCGACCCCCGTGCTCGGGCGGGCCGCCCGGATCACCCGGGAGTTCTGCGCGGAGAAGGGCATCCCGTACTACGAGACCGGCCTGCTCCGCTCGTACCGGGAGATCCTGGCCCATCTGCACCGGACGGGCGAGCCGATCCGCTCCGGGGGCTGACCAGCGGGTTCGAGCCCGTACGATGCCCGTACGCAACCGAGGCTGGGGGAGCCGACGTGGTACGGGTTGGGTTTCGGCGGGTGCTGGCTGCGGTGCTCTTCGCGGTGCCGGTGGTCCTGGTCGCGGGCGTCGGCCTGCTGTGGTGGGGGATCCACAGCGCGACGGCGATCCCGGACCCGCCGGACGTCCCGGGGCTGGCGAAGTCCCCGGAGACCGTCGAGGCCCGGCGGACGGCGACCGAGCTGATGGACGGGCAGGTCGGCAAGCTTCCCGAACTGCTGCCGTGGGCAGAGAAGTTGGGCAGTTCGACGGTGGACGTCTGCCAGTCGGAGCATCGCACCAACATGGTGGCGCTGATGAGCCCGGGCGTCTGGTCGCCAGCGGCCTGCCAGCGGACCGTGAACGTGTACCTGGCCTTCGACGGGAGCGACGTCCGGGCGCGCCTGGCCGACCTGGACCGGTACCTGGACGCCCAAGGCTGGCGGAGCGCCGACCTGTGGAAGGGCCTGGTCGCGGCGGACCAGTACGCGCACCAGACGTCCCGCGACGCGACGCCGGAGGAGGTGGCGCAGGCGGCGGCGCGGCCGATCGCCCCGTCCGTACGGTTCAACCTGCGGGCCGGGAGAGCGGTGCGGACGGAGCTTCGGGTCGATGTGGGCAAGGCGCCGTCGCACTACATGGAACCCGGCGAGGACGACTGGTACCAGGAGCACGGCACCCGGCAGTACCGGAACGACGACGAGCACCGGTCGGAGTACCTGACCTGGCAGCCGGTCCGGCCGAACGAGGTCATGAAGCCGGCCGAGGGCCGGTACGTGGTGGTCCTGGGTTTCACGACCAGGTACGCGGAGGAGAAGGGCCTGGACGCCCCCCGATAGCCGGGAGCCGGCCGGCCGGTCAGGTGGCTGACTGGCGGGACGGGCTGCGGTGGGAGCGGATTCTCGACAACCAGGCGAGTGCGGGCCTGGCGGAGTGTGTGCGGCGGGGGGTGTGGAGCAGGAAGTCGGCGGGGCCGACTTCCTGCTCCACGGCTTGACGGGCGGGGCGCCGTGGGCGATCAGCCGGTGCAGCCGGGGACGGACCCGGGGGGTGCGCAGTTGTCGGGGGTGTTGTTGATGACCGTGGAGCGGATCAGCGTCACGGGACCGGCGTTGAGGCCCTCGTAGATGCCACCGCCGCCGAGTGCGGTGTTGTTCTGGACCGTGGACGAGGTCAGCGTCACCGTGCCGCTGTTGGGGCTGCCACCGCCCGCGTTGATGATGCCTCCGCCGACGTTGGCGCTGTTGCCCTCCACCAGGGAGTGGTCCAGGTTGACCGTGCTGGTGCCGACTTCGATGCCGCCGCCCTGGCCCGGCGTCGTGTTGTTGCTCACCGTGGAGTTCTTCAGCGTTGCCGTGCCGAAGGAAGTGGAGATGCCGCCGCCCCCGAAGGTGGCGGAGTTGTTCGTCACGGTGGAGTGGTCCAGTGTCAGCGTGCTGTTGAAGCTGTCGATGCCTCCGCCTGACGAGGCCGAGTTGCCCGTCACGGTGGAGTGGTCGAGCGTCAGCGCGGTGCCGGAGTCCATGAAAATGCCGCCTCCGTTGTTGGCGCCGGTGCCGTTGGTGATGGTCAGGCCGGTGAGTGTCACCTGGGCCGCTGCGAAGAGCACGACGACGCTGCCGTTGTGGTTGCCGTCGAGGGTCGCGCCGCTGACGCCCCTGATGGTCAGGTTTTTGGTGAGGACGAAGTTGCCGGTGCAGGTGCCGCTCACCAGCAGCGTTGATCCGGCGCTGGCGTCGTTGATCGCCGTCTGGAGATCGTCGGTGGGGCACTGTACCCGGGTCGCCACCGGGGCTGCCTGGGACGGGACGACGCCGACCAGGCCGGCCGCTGCCGTCATCGCGGCGACGGTGGCGGCCAGGGTCCGTCGGCTTGTCTGCAGGGACATCGTGCTCCTCGTGCACTCATCGGGCCTCCCTTCGGGCCCGCCTAGCTGTACTGACCACGGAGGTTGGTGACAGGGCTCACGGCGTGGTGATCTTGAAATGAGTGAGGGCCTTCTGGCTCGGTGTGGATTGCGACATCTGCA
>NZ_JBSFGK010000099.1:14892-26638 GCF_053596495.1 Kitasatospora sp. NPDC001683 | reverse complement strand
CGGATTTCCGCTGATGTCGGTGTAGTTGATGAACGGCGCGTCGTCGGGCATGTAGTACGAGTCGTAGTTCTTGTTGGTGTTGCAGGGCGTGCCCACCCGGGCCCTGTTCCCGGGCGCCCGAGCCGGTGAGACTGCCGGGGAGACCGCCCCTGCCATCCTGTGAGGTCGCAAGTGACCGGCGCCACCGGCACTCCCCGCTCCATCCGGCGGCCGGCCCGGGCCGCCGTCGCGGTGCTGCTCGCGCTGGCGGCCGCCGTGCTGACCCTGGGCTCCGCGCCCGGTGGACCGGGCGGCCCGGTGACCCCAGCCGCGTCCGCCGAGGACCCGGCCGGCGGTCGGATCGTCTACGCCGGCACCAACCACCGCGGCCTCGGCCGGGTGACCGGGACGGAGTCCAGTACCCCGTTGTTCGGGCCCGGCCCGGTCCACTTCGACCAGGAGCCCTCGGCCCGCGGCGACGAACTGGTCTTCACCAGCCTGCGGGACGGCCCGCTGCCCCAGGTGTACCTGCACGACGCGGCCGGCGCGGTGCACCGGCTCACCACCGGCATGGACACCGCCCACCCCGCCCTCGCCCCGAACGGCAAGGGCGTCGTCTTCGAGGCCCTGGAACCCAGGAAGGACGGCACCTCCCAGCACGTCCTGTGGGCGGTCGACCAGGAGGGCACCGGCCTGCGCCGGCTGACCGACGGAGCCGCCGACGAGACCCACCCGACGGTCTCGCCCGACGGCCGGTGGGTCGCGTATGCCTGCGCCGGCGAGCCCGGACACATCCAGATCTACCTGCGGCCGTTCGCCGGTGGCGCGCCCGTCAAGGTCACCAACGTGACCAGCGGGGACGCCGTCGACCCGACCTGGAACCCGCTGGACGACGACGCCCACCGCAACCAGATCGTCTACACCTGGGACCAGGGCGACAAGGGCCGGACCCTGATGCTCACCTCGCCCACCGGCGGCGACAAGGCGTTCTTCCCCGGCACCGGCTCCAACTGGAAGACCGGCTCCGCCTCCTGGCTGGCCGACGGCAGCGGGGTCCTCTTCCTCAGCGCCGATCGGCTCACCCCCAAGACACCGGTCCAGCAGGCCGACCCGCCGCAGCCCCCGGTGCTGAACCTGTACCGTGCGCCGACCTGTTCCTGCACCGACCCCCAACTCCTCTACAGCACCAACCGGTTGATCGCCACGCCGACCTGGCTGGGCCCGCAGAACGGAGGCGGGCCGGTGGTGGAGCAGACCAGTGCCGCCGCCGCCAACGTCGCCGACCTCCAGGACATCCGCCCCGACGGCGCCGACCCGCGCGACCTCGGCATCAGCGTGCTCACGGAGGACCCGGCCGCCGACACCAACACCAACCCCGACCCGGCCGCCGACCCGCTCTTCCACCCCCGCCCCGGCTACGACCCGTGGTACGAACGGCAGGCCTACACGCCCGACGGCCGGCAGATCGTGGTCACCCGTTACGAGGACTCGCCGGCCGGCCGGATCGAACGGATCTGGCTGGCCGACGCCGACGGCTCGAACCCGCACCCGATGAACCTCGCCGGGCGCGGCCCCACCGACCGGGACACCGACCCGTCCCTCTCCCCGGACGGCAAGCTGATCGTGTTCAGCCGCAGCTCCCCGGGCGGCGGACAGGAACCCGCCCGCGCGGGCCGGCTCCTGATCGCCCAGGTGGCCACGGGCGCGATCGTCGGCACCGTCCAGCCGCCGGCCGACCAGCCGGGGGCGGCGGACGGCGAGCCCTTCTGGTCCCCAGACGGCAAGCTCATCGCCTTCTCCCGGACCGCCGTGATCAACGGCAACCCCGGCAACAGGCACATCTGGACCGTGCCCGCCGACGACCTCACCCGGCAGAACGACCTCAGCCGCACGGCCTGCCCGGGCAGTTGCAACGTCATCGACGACAGCCCCGCGTTCGCCCCCGACGGCCGCCGGATCGCCTTCAACCGCAAAGCCGGCGACGGCGGGAACAACCGGCAGGACGGCGTGGTGGTCACCACACCGGCCGGCGACGACTGCACGGTGGTCCTGCCCGCCGGGCTCGGCGACGGCGCCTGCACCCGCCCGCTGCCCGACCGCTCCGCCGGCCCCTTCCAGCCCCGCGACGTCGCCTGGACGGCCAACGGCGCGCAGCTGGTGCTCACCTCCCGGCGGGCCGCGCCGCCGAGCGCACCGGAGGGGCTCAAGATCTACGACTTCGCGACAGCGAAGCTCACCCCGCTCGACTGGCGGCTGCCGGGGCGCCAGAAGGAGCCGGCCGTCCAGCAGTCCGTCCACCTGATGCTGAGCGCGCCGCCCCGGACCCCGGCCGTCCCCGTCGACGGCGGCACCGACGTGACGGTCACCGTCACCAACAAGGGCCCCGCGCCCTCGCCCGGCACCGTCCTGACGGCCTCGGTACCGACCGGCGCCCGACTCGGCCGGTTGACCACCCCGGTCGGGCAGTGCGATGCGGCGGCGTTGCGCTGTGAGCTCGGCACCCTGGCGCCGGGGGCGCAGGTCCGGGTGACCGCCACCCTGATCGGCACCCGGGTCGGCGACCGGCAGTTCGGCTGGAGCGTCACGGGGACGGTGGTCGACCCGAATCCTGAGAACGGGTCCGCGGAGACGATCCTGCCGGTGCTGGAGGCGCCTACGCCCTCGCCTACGCCCACGCCCTCGCCGACCGCCTCGCCGAGTCCGACTCCGACGCCCACGCCGACCCCGACCCTGACCCCGACAGCCACCCCCACGCCCGCACCGCCGCCGCGGGCCGGCCTCGGCGTGGCGGTCGAGGCCCAGCCGAACCCGGGCTACGTGGGCGGCCACGTGACCGTCAGCTACACCGTGCGCAACACCGGTCAGGCCCTGGCGACCGGGCTTCGCCTGACCCTCGGCCTGCCCGCGGGGATGCCCACCGAGGCGTTGCCCCCGGGTTGCCGAAGCGGGGGCTGCCAGCTCGCCGACCTGGCACCCGGCGGCAGCCAGGTGGTCCGGGTGGTGCTGTCACCCGTGGCGGCACTGGAGACCACCATCACCGCGGAGCTGACCACCACGGGCACCGACGCCACCCCGGGCCCGCACCGGGCGAGCACCCCGCTGCGCATCCTGCAGCCCCGCATCGTCGCCGTCCCGCCGATCGGCAAGCCCGGCTTCGTGACCTCCGTCCGAGGCGTGGACTTCCCGCCCGGCGCCCCGGTCCGCTTCACCTGGCAGCCCGGCATCACCGCCGCCGCGGCCCCCACCTACCCGAGGGCCGACGGGACCTTCGCGGGCCAGCTGCTGATCCTCCCGAAGGACGAGACGGGCCCGCGAACCATCACCGCCGAGGGCCCCGGCTTCTCCCCGGTCACCACCCCGTTCCTGGTGGTGGAAGGCAGCATCGGCCCACCGGGGGAGGTGGAGCGGCGGTGATCCGCGAGGTGGATTCGCGGGTTGGGGCCGGTCCGGTGGGGCGCCGGCCCGGGAGTCGGTGGCGTGGCGTGCCGCCGATGGGCGGTGTCTGTGCGCGCGCGGTTCGTGGGCAGGTGGACGGGATGTCGCGGTTGCAGCGGGCCGGGTCGGGGCCGATCCGGTGGTGTGTGGGGGTTGAGGTGGTGTTCGACGCACCGGCCCGGGAGTCGGCGGCTCGGCGTACGGGGTTGTCCGGCGGAGCCCGTCCGTGCGGGATGCGCGGGGAGGTGGAGCGGCGGTGATTCATGAGGTGGACGAGGGGCTGCGGCTGCTGCTTGCCGAGGCCGGGCTGCCGGAGCGGGGGGTCGAGGTGGTGTTCGATGCGCCGACCCGGGACCTCGCGGCCCGGCGTACCGCGCCGACGGTCAGCGTGTTCCTGTACGGGATCCGGGAGGAGACGGCCCGTCGGCAGGCCGGGGCCGTTGCCGAGCACGATGCGGACGGGCTGGTGGTCGGCCACCGACCGGCGCCGCGCTGGTTCGAACTGGGCTACCTGGTGACCGTCTGGACCAACCGGCCGCAGGACGAACACCGGTTGCTGGCCGAGGTGTTGCAGTGTCTGACCGCCGTGGACGCGTTGCCCGTCCGGGTGCTGACCGGATCGCTCGCCCGGCTCGGGCTGACCGTCGGGCTGGACATCGGGGGGCGGGACACGGGCCTGCCGTCGGTGTCCGACGTGTGGTCCGCGCTCGGCGGGGAGCTGCGGCCCTCGATCGACCTCAGGGTGCTCGCCCCGCTGGCCGGCGGGCTCACCCCCGCCGGGCCGCCGGTCACCGAGGGGCTGGTGGTGCACGTCGGAGACACCGACGACGGCTCGGGAGGCCGCCGGCTGCGCTACCACGGCGCCGGGGACCCGGGACCGGACGGCTTCGCCGCGCCCCGGGAGCGTGCGCTGCCGCCGGGCCGCAGGGCGCGGGGTGGAGCACGGTGAGCCTCGACCTCGGATCGGCGGTGAACGGCGCGCCGCCCGGCCACGACCACCTGTGGGAACGGCTGCAGCGGGTCGAGCAGCGGGTCCGGGCGGCGGTGCGCGAGCGCCGGGCCGACGATCCGGACCCGGACGACCCGTACCGCGGCCAGTACCTCGGCCCGGAGGCGGTGGAACGGATCCTGGCGTCCTCCGCCCCGACGGGTTTCGCCGCTGCGGGCCGGGCGGACGCGGCCGACCCGCCGCCCGGCTCCCGGCTCGCCCGGCTCGGCGCCGACTTCGGCCTGCTCCCGGTGGACCTCGACCTCCTCCTCGTCGCTCTCGCGCCCGACCTCGACACCCGCTTCGAGCAGCTCTACGGCTACCTCAACGACGACCTGACCCGACGCCGGGCCACCGTCGCGCTGGCCCTGGAACTGTGCGGACTGCCGGGGGCGGGCGCGGGCCGCTTCCGGTTCTCCGCCCGCGCCCCGCTGATCGCCGGCGGCCTCCTGGAGATCACCGAAGCCGAGCGCCCGCTGCTCTCCCGCACCCTGCGCGTGCCGGACCGGGTGACGGCCCATCTGCTGGGCGACGACGAGCCGGACGACGCGCTCGCCGGCCTGGCGCGCCGCGCCGCACCGTACCCCGGAGCCGACGCGCGGCCCGTCGACCGGCTGCGCGCGACCGCGACCGCGGCGTACGGCGGGCCGGTGTACCTGCTGGACCGGGCCGGGCACGCCGGCCCGCAGGCGGTGGCCGCCCTCGCGGCCGATGGCCGACCGCCCCTGGTCGTCGACGCCGCCGCGCTGGCCGCCGCCCACCCGTCGGCGGGCATCGTGCGGGTGCTCGCGCGCGAGGCCCGGCTGGGCGGGGGCGGAGTGGTGCTCGGGCCGCTGGACCGGCTGGAACCCGAACGACCCGAGCGGGCGGCCCTGTTGCGCGAGCTGTGCGCGGCGCTCGGGCCCGTCCCGCTGATCGTGCACGGCCCGCAGGCGTGGGACCCGGCCTGGGCGCGGGAGAGCCCCGTGGTGGTCACGGTCCCCGCGCCCGACGCGCGCGAGCTGGCCGGGCAGTGGGCCCGCGCACTGGCCGCCGGCGGCGCGCCGCTGAGCGGGGAGCTGACGGAGGGGCTGACGGAGGAGCGGGCCGAGGAGCTGTCGGAGGAGCTGGCCGAGGCGGTGGCCGC
Source organism: Kitasatospora sp. NPDC001683 (assembly GCF_053596495.1). Lineage (NCBI taxonomy): Bacteria > Bacillati > Actinomycetota > Actinomycetes > Kitasatosporales > Streptomycetaceae > Kitasatospora > Kitasatospora sp. NPDC001683. The sequence continues at coordinate 21,110 of NZ_JBSFGK010000099.1, read as the reverse complement.
CTACCGGCTGGACCGGGAGAAGCTGGAGCGGGCCGCCTCGGTGGCGGCCAGGACGGCGGCCGCCGAGCGTCGTCCGGTGCGCGCCGAGGACCTGCGGGCCGCCGTACGGGCGCAGAACGCCGCAGGCCTCGCCCGGCTCGCCCGCCGGATCGAGCCCGCCGTCGGCTGGGCCGACCTGGTGCTGCCCGACCCCACCGCAGGCCGGCTGCGCGAGCTCGTGCTGCGGGCCCGGCACCGCGACCGGGTGCTCGGGCAGTGGCGGATGCGGCCGGGCGGCGGCCGGGGCAACGGGGTGATCGCCCTGTTCGCGGGGGAGTCCGGCACCGGCAAGACGATGTCCGCCGAGGTGGTCGCCGCCGAGCTCGGCATGGAACTGTACGTCGTGGACCTCTCCACCGTGGTGGACAAGTACATCGGCGAGACCGAGAAGAACCTGGACCGGGTCTTCACCGAGGCCGCGCAGGTCAACGCCGTTCTGCTGTTCGACGAGGCGGACGCGCTGTTCGGGAAGCGCTCACAGGTCAAGGACGCCCACGACCGCCACGCCAACGTGGAGACGGCCTACCTGCTCCAGCGGATGGAGTCCTTCGACGGGATCGCGGTGCTGACCACCAACCTGCGCGCCAACCTCGACGAGGCGTTCACCCGGCGCCTGGACGTCATCGCGGAGTTCCCGCTGCCCGACCAGGCGCAGCGGCGCCTCTTGTGGGACCGCTGCCTGGGGCCGCGGCTGCCCCGCGGTGACGACCTCGACCTGGACTTCTGCGCCCGTCACTTCGAGCTCACCGGCGGTTCCATCCGGGCCTGCGCGGTCTCCGCGGCCTACCTGGCCGCCGGCACGGGCGCCCCGCTGGGCATGGCGCAGCTGGTCGCCGCGGTGGTCGGGGAGTACCGCAAGCTCGGCCGGCTGGTGCTGGACAGCGAGTTCGGGCCGTGGCTGGGCGTCCTCGGGGACACCGGACTCGGCTGACCCCGTGCTCATTCACGTCCGGGACGGTCGGGCCCCCCCGGGGCGCCTGTGCGGACCCGTCGGGCTGCCCGCGGGGGCAGCCGGTGCTGCCCCCGGTCCGGGACCTCGGGACATGGTCCGGACAGCACCCGCACCGCAGACTCGGGGGCGAGTGATCAGCAAGTGATCAGCGAGCGATCCGGATCCACCCGCGAACGATCCGAGCGATCCAGGATCGACCCGCGAGCGACCTGAGACCGACCTCAGATCGCCTCAGATCGACCCAGATCGACCCGCGAATGACCGGCGAAATGACTGGCCAGCCGAAGGAGCGCGTATGCCGTCGTACCTCACCCCGGGCGTGTACGTGGAGGAGGTCCAGTCCGGTGCCCGGCCGATCGAGGGGGTCGGCACAGCCGTCGCCGCCTTCGTCGGCTTCGCCGGGTCCGGTCCCTTCCACGAGCCCACGCTGGTGACCAACTGGGACCAGTACGTCCAGCGGTTCGGCGGCTTCACCGAGGGCACCTACCTGGCGCACTCGGTGTACGGCTTCTTCGCCAACGGCGGCGGCTCCGCCTACGTCGTCCGGGTCGGCGACCCGGCCCGGCAGACCCCCGGCGCCGCCCCGGCCCCGGTCCGTGCCGCGGCCCCGCCGGTCGCGGTCGCGGGCTTCCTGTACTCGGCGCTGCCCGGCGCGGGCGGCGAGGTGTCCGTCGAGATCGCCGACGCGGAGGGCGAGAACGTCCCCGAGGACCGGTTCCGGCTGCTGGTCCGCCGGGGCGCCGAGGTCGTGGAGAGCTACGACGTCTCGACCCGGAAGAACACCAAGGGATACGTCGTCACCCAGCTGCGCGACTCCAAGCTGGTCTCGGTCGCCGAACAGCCCGGTACCGCGCCGAGCCGCCCCGAGCGGCAGACCCACGCGCTCCCCGCCGCCCCCGCCCTCGCGCCCGGGCCGGTCGCGGCCCCCGCCACCCGGCTCGATCCCGCCGAGTACGTCGGCGACGCCGCCGACCGGACCGGCTTCTCGGGCCTGGAGGCGATCGACGAGATCACCATGGTCGCGGTGCCCGACCTGATGAGCGCCTACCAGCGCGGCGACCTCGACGACGAGGGCCTGCGCACCGTCCAGCTGGCCGTGATGTCCCACTGCGAGCAGATGGGCGACCGGATCGCCGTACTCGACCCGCCGCCCGGTCTGAACGCCCAGCGGATGCGCACCTGGCGCAACGAGGAGGCGGGCTTCGACTCCCGCTACGCCGCCCTCTACTACCCGTGGATCAAGGTGTTCGACCCGGCCAGCGGCCGCAACGTGCTGGTCCCGCCGAGCGGGCACGTCGCCGGGGTGTGGGCGCGCAGCGACGCCGAACGCGGCGTGCACAAGGCGCCCGCCAACGAGGTGATCCGCGGCGCGGTGGACCTCGAACTCCGGCTCAGCAAGGGCGAACAGGACCTGCTGAACCCGATCGGCGTCAACTGCGTCCGGGCGTTCCCCGGGCGCGGCATCCGGATCTGGGGCGCGCGCACCCTCTCCTCCGACCCCGCCTGGCGCTACCTGAACGTGCGCCGACTGTTCAACTACCTCGAGGAATCGATCCTCCTGGGGACCCAGTGGGTGGTCTTCGAACCCAACGACGACCGGCTGTGGTCCAGCATCCGCCGGAACATCACCGCGTTCCTCACCGAGGAGTGGCGGCGCGGTGCACTGTTCGGCCAGACCGCGGCCGAGGCCTTCTACGTCAAGTGCGACCGCGACAACAACCCGCCGGAGTCCATCGACCTCGGCCAGGTGATCTGCGAGATCGGCGTCGCCCCGGTGAAGCCGGCCGAGTTCGTGGTGTTCCGGCTGGCCCAGTTCTCCGACAGCACGAGCCTCGTCAACGAGTGATCCACTCCGTCGGTAACCATCGGAAGGTGACAGCACACCATGGCTGAAGGCGATCCGCTCTCCACACACATCTTCGGCGTCCAACTCGGCGGCTACAACGTCGAGTCCGTCAAGGAGATCAGCAACCTGACGGTCGAACAGGACGTCGTCGAGTACAAGCAGGTGACCCAAGAGGGCAAACTGATCGTCCGCAAGCAGCCCGGCGCCCGGCTGCCCGGCGAGGTGACCATCACCCGCGGCCTGGACAAGAGCGGCGCGTTCACGGACTGGATCAAGGAAACCCTCAACAACGGGGCGATCAACACCGCGCGGCAGAACCTCACCATCGAGGTCAAGGACACCACCGGCGCCACCCTGCGGCGCATCCAGCTGACCAACGCCTGGGCGAGCCGCTGGGAGGGCCCCACGCTCAGCGCGGGCGAGTCCAGCGCCGCGACGGAGACCGTGACCATCGTGTTCGAGGAGATCAGCGTCGAATGAGGCGGAAGATCGGCCTGGACGAACTGCTGGAACGGGCCCCGGCTCAGGGCCCGGGTCCGGCTTCGGTCCCGGCCTCGGGCCCGGTTCCGCAGCACGAGGCCCCGGGGCAGGCCCCCACCCGGGGGCGGTCGCCGCACACCGAGTTCGAGTTCGAGCTGCCGCTCGGCTACGTCGACGACGAGGGCACCGTGCACCGGCACGGCGCGATGCGGCTGGCCACCGCCCGGGACGAGCTGATGCCGCAGATCGACCTGCGGGTCAAGGAGAACCCGGCCTACCTCAGCGTGGTGCTGCTCAGCCACGTCATCACCAGGCTGGGCGACGTCACCGACGTGCACGCCGGGATCGTCGAGCGGATGTACGCCACCGACGTCGCGTTCCTCCAGGACCTCTACCAGCGGATCAACAGCGAAGGCCACACGCGCGCCGCCGTGACCTGCCCGCACTGCGACGGCGCCTTCGAGGTCGACCTCGCCGGTGGGCGCCTGGGGGAATCGTGACGTACGCGCCTGCTCGGCTGTACGAGGAGATCGCGTACATCGCCTACCACTTCCACTGGCCGAGGGAGGACCTCCTCGACCTCACCCACCGGGAACGCGGGCAGTGGGTGCGTGAGATCGCGCGCATCAACTCCCGTGTCAGCGAGGGAGGGTGAGTGGCGTGGGGCTGCGGGGCTGGATCGCACGGCGGCGTCGGGCCGACGGTGGTGCGGAGGCCGTCGGGACCACCGGTACCCTCGGGACCACCGGTACCGTCGGGACCACCGGTACGGGCGAGGCCGCCCGGCGACGGCCGGCGGTCGACGGCGCGGACGGCGGCTGGCGTGCGGTGACGCCGCTCGTGCCGACCCTGGCCGGGACGGCGCCCGGGGTCAGCGACGGCCTGACGTTCCGCTCCCGGCTCGCCTCCTGGCAGGACCCCTCACTGTGCGGACCGCTCGGCCACGCGGTCCTGCCGTCCGCGCCGACGGGCATCCTGCGGGCGGTGGCGGCGCCGGGCGTACCGGCGGCCGTCGCCGGGGGCCGGGACGAGCTCGTCCTGCCGGCTGCCGTGGGCGGCGCGGTGGGAGAGGGAGAGAACGAAGCGGCGGGTCGGGAAGGGGACGGGGAACGGCGGGAGGCGCGGCCGGTCCAGCGGTCCGTCCGACTGCGGCGGCTGCCCGTCCGGTCGGGTCCGCGCCCGGCGCGTACGGGCGGGGGCGGCCGTGGGGGCGAACGGCGAGCCGGGGTGGAGGGCGGTGCGGCGACGCCTGCTGCTGCGACGCAAGTCCCGTCGCAGCCTAAGGCGTTGACCTCCGATGTGCCGGGGGGTGCTGCGCCGGAGGCCGGCACGCGGGCGCCCGGCGCCGCGACGCCGGATGCGATCGCGGTACCCCCGCGTCGGAGTGACGTGGCCGGTCGGGCCCAGCCTCATTCCGTGCGGCCGCGGCCCGTCGGCGAACCGCTGACCGTGGCCCGACGCCCACGGTTGCTGCCTGTGCGTCCGGTGCCCTCCGTCTCCCGGCCGGGCAGGCCGCGCGAAGGCGTCGTCGGGCCGTCGACGCAGGATGCCGACTCGGCGCTGCCGGTAGCCGCGGCAGTTGAACAGGCCCACGGGGCAGGCGGGTTGGTGAGCCGCGAGGCCGTCGCGCCTAAGCGGAGCGGGTCGGGCGAAGGGGCGGTCCAGCGTGCCGCCGCGATTGGCGCTGAAGCACCCACCCGTCCGGTCCTCGGTGCGCCTCTGACCGCGCTGCCTGCGAGCGCCTCACCCGTGGCCGCCACCGGCTCCCGGGCGACGGAGCGCGTCCCGGGGGCGGCCATGCCCGTTGTGCGTGCTGCTGCGGAATCCGCCGGTCCCGAGGCGAGTGGGCCTGGCGGCAGCCCAGGACAGCCGGCGACCCACCCCGAGCGTCGGCCCGTCGGCGGCCTGTCTGTTCAGCGCTCGTCGTCCGAGGCCGCTGCTCCGGGTGCCCTGCCCTCGCCTGCGCCTACCTCGGCCCCTGCCCCTGCCCGTACCCGCGGGGGCCTGGGCGCGCCGCTCGACGCGCTGCCGCCGACGGCGGCAGCGCCGGGCGGCGGTGCTCCGAAGCTCAGCGGGCGCCGACCGGTCCGGCGTGTCACAGGCCCGACGGCGGGTGACACCGGAGGCCGAAACGAGCGGAGTGTGCCTTCGGCCGGCGAAGAGCCACGCGTGCAGCGTGCCACTTCGCGGCCCGGTACCGGGCCGATGGGCCCAACTCCGCCGCCACCGAGGGAAAATGGTGCCCGACCTGCGAGGCGGAGCGGCCTTGCCGGGACGCAGGCCGACCCCGGCTCGGGGCGGGAGGGCGGCCCGGCGGTGGACCCGGTGACTGTTCCCGTGCGTCCGGTCGTTGGCGGCTCGGGCGTGCAGCGCGCCATCGAACTCACCAGCAGGAGGCGCGGGTTGATCGGTGAGCGCCCGATCTCGGTCGCCCTCGCCGCTCCGGCAGCGCCCTTCGCGAGCAGCGCGACCGCTCCCGCGGGCTCCCGCACGGCACCACCGCCGCCACCCGTGGTCCCCGTAGTTTGGCCCGATGCGCTCGCGTCTCGCGCGGACGACGAACCGGCTGCGGGGCCGTCGCTGACTCCCGGCGGTGGCTGGGAGGGCGGGAGCGGCGCTGCTCCGCAGCGCTCCGGGGCACGCCGTTCGCCGAGCGTGGGGGAGCGCCGGAGGACCACGGCCACGGCAGGGCAGCCGGTAGCGCGGGCGGTGGGTCGCTCGTCCGGCGCGGGCGTGGTGCGTGGGGTCGTGGGTGCTGTGCAACGCTCGGTTTCCCGACGTGCGGCTGCGGATCAGAGCTCGGCGCCTCTCGGCGCGCCGGGTGCCGCCGAGGCGGTGGCTCGGTCGTCCGGCGCGGGCGTGGTGCGTGGGGTCGTGGGTGCTGTGCAGCGCTCGGGTTGC
>NZ_JBSFGK010000099.1:0-14794 GCF_053596495.1 Kitasatospora sp. NPDC001683 | reverse complement strand
CCCGAGGTGTGGCTGCCGGTCGTCCTGCAGTGCAGGGGAGTTCGGCGCCTCTCGGTGCGCCGGGTGCCGCCGAGGCGGTGGGTCGGTCGTCCGGCGCGGGCGTGGTGCGTGGGGTCGTGGGTGCTGTGCAGCGCTCGGGTTCCCGAGGTGTGGCTGCCGGTCGTCCTGCAGTGCAGGGGAGTTCGGCGCCTCTCGGTGCGCCGGGTGCCGCCGAGGCGGTGGGTCGCTCGTCCGGCCCGGGCGTGGTGCGTGGGGTTGTGGCTGCTGTGCAACGCTCGCGTTCCCGGCGTGCGGCCGAGCGTGGAGTCAGCCGGATGGCCGTCGATCGCCCTGCGGTGCAAGCGAGTTCGACCTCTCTGAATGCACCGGGCTTTTCGTCCGCTCCCGGAGCGTTGCGTGGAGTCACGGCTCCCGTGCAAGGCTCGCGCTCCCCGCGCGCGGCGGCCCGTCGTCCATCGGTGCAAGGGAGTTCGGCGTCGCCGGGTGCCTCGCCGATGACGGCGGTCCCAGCGAGCGGCCGGCCCCAACGTCCCCGTGCAGCGGTGCCGTCCACGCGCGTGGTCCGGCTCGCGCCGCCGTCGGTTCAGCTGCTGCCGTCCGCGGAGCTGCCGGCAGGGCCCCCGCCGGTTGTGCCGCGAGCCCTGCCTCCTGGGCGCGCCGAGAGCACTCCGCCCGCGCCCGTGGTGCGGCCCGCGCCCCCGGCGGTCCCGTCGGTTCAGCGGCTGCCGACCGCGTCCCGGCCGCTGCCGACACCGCAGCCGCCGGCAGAGCCCTCGCCGACGGCGGCGCGAGCCCTGACGCCCGCGCGCCCGGCGAGCACCCCGCCGGTACGACCCGCATCGCCCGCGCCGGGTACGGCGCGGCTGTTGCAACGGGTGGCCGAGCAGGCGGGCCTGTCCGGGGTGCCGTTGACCGCCGTCCCGGCGCGCGCGCCGGCCACCGTGCAGGCCGCCCCGCCGAAGGCCTCCCCGCCCGCCGCGCCCGCCGAAGCCCCTGACGCCGCCGCGCCCGCCGACCTCGACGAACTGGCCCGGCGCCTGGTCGAACCGGTCGGGCGGCTACTGCGCACCGAGCTGCGCCGGGGCAGGGAGCGCGCCGGGAGACCGTACGACCTGCGCCGATGAGCACAGGGAGACCAACACCTCACGCAAACCCCTCACCGCAAATCGCAAGCCGCCAGCACGAAACGGGGACCGATGACCGACAACATCTTCGCGAGCAGCGTGTTCTTCAGCCTGACCATCGGCGGCAACGACCTGGGCGAGTTCACCACCTGTTCGGGTCTCGGCGCCCAGGTCGAGATCGAGCAGTACGCGGAGGGCGGCAACAACGGTTTCGCCTGGCAGCTGCCGGGCCGCATCACCTGGTCGAACATCACGCTGACCCGCGCCGTCACCGCGGACAGCGCCAAGATCGCGCGGTGGCTGGGCGAGATCGTCCGCAAGGTCGAGCCGAAGGACGGCGAGATCGTGGCGCTGCGGCCGGACTTGAGCCGGATCGTCGGCTGGCAGGTGCTGGGGATCGTCCCGGTGCGCTGGGATGGTCCGTCCTTCGATCCCGCCAACTCCCAGGCGGCGGTGGAGAGTCTGGAGATCGCCCACGCGGGCCTGCGCCCGTCCTGATCCCGCTTCACGTCGAACTCGGTGCAAAGACGAACACCTAAGGAGCAGGATGTCCCCGGCGGTCCCCGCGAGCGTCACCCGGGCCCAACTGACCATCATGGAGCCCCCGTCCACGGTCGGCGCCCAGCCCGGCGGCGCGATCGCGCGGCTTCCGCTGCAGTTCAACCCGGCGACGCTGGTGCTCCGCAAGACCACCGAGTGGCGGCGCACGCCGTCCCGGATGGCGGGCCAGTCGGCCTTGCCGGAGTTCGTCGGCAGCGGTCCGCGTTCGCTCTCGCTCGACGTGTTCCTGGACTCGACCGCGACCCACGACAACTCGGTGGAGCGGGCGGTGGAGCAGCTGATGACGGCCTGCGTGCCCACCCCGACGAGTCTTGCGCGCAAGACGCCGGCCAGTCCGTGGATCCGGCTGGACTGGGGCACCCTGACGACGACCTCGTTCAACGGGGTGCTGACCGGCCTGTCGGTCACCTACACGCTCTTCGACGTGGACGGCAATCCGCTGCGCGCGGTGTGTTCCCTCTCCATCGACGAGGCCAGCGTCGACCCGGCCGGGCAGAACCCGACCTCCGGTTCGCCGGAGGCGCGCAGCACCCACCGGGTGATCGCGGGCGACAGCCTGCCGCTGCTGGCCTGGCGCGCGTACGGGGACGCGACGGCCTGGCGCGCCATCGCGGAGGCCAACGACATCGACGATCCGCTGGCCCTGGTCCCGGGCGCGGAGCTGATCGTGCCGGGGATCGACGAACTCACCCGGGGCGGTCGGCGATGACCACTCCCGAGGCCCGGGGCGGCCGCCCGTTCGCCGCGGATCCGGTCGTCGAGGCGCCCGGACCGCTGCCGCCGGTCTGGGCGGCCCAGCTGGTGTCCTGCGACATCGAGGAGAGCGTGGGTCTGCCCGACACGGCGGTGCTGAGCTTCCGGGACGCGGACCACACCTTCCTCGCCGCGACGGGCATCACCATCGGTACCGCTCTGCGGGTGTCCGTGGTCACCGTGCAGGGGCACACCCAGGTGCGGCTGTTCACCGGTGAGGTGACCGCGCTGGAGCTGGAGGTGGACACCACGGGCTCGTACACCGTGCTGCGGGCCTCGGCGGTGACCCACCGGCTGATGCGCGGGCGCCGGGTGAAGGCCTTCCGGAACATGACCACCGCCGACATCGTCCGCGAGGTCGCCGCGGGCGCGGGCCTGGCCTGCGGGCGGGTCGACTCCTTCCCGGTGGTCCACCAGCAGCTCTCCCAGGCGAACGTCCCGGACTGGGAGTTCCTCCAGTTCCTGGCGCAGGAGAGCGGTGCGCAGGTGCGGGTCGACGACGACGGCAAGCTGGAGTTCGTCCGGCCGCAGCCCGCGTCCGGGGCGCCGGCCCCCGCCACGCCCGCGCCGCAGAACCCGCTGGTGCTGGAGTACGGCCGCAACCTGCTGGAGCTGCGCGGCGTGCTGACCGGCGCGGCCGGCGCGGACACCGTCGAGGCGCGCGGCTGGAACGTCACCACCAAGAGCGCCCTGGTCGCCGCCGAGCCGTCGCTGACCTCGCCGGGCGTACTGCCGGGGCTTAGCCCCTCGGTGGTGGCCTCCGCCTTCCCCGGCCCGGCGCGGCTCACCGTCGCCGACACCCCGTACCGCACCCAGGCGGAGACCACCGCGGTGGCGCGGTCGCTGGCCGCCTCGGTGGCCGCCGGCTTCGGCGAGCTGGAGGCGGTCGTCGAGGGCAATCCGCGGCTGCGGGCGGGCACCGCGGTCGCCCTGGGGAACGTCGGCGCGGCCTTCTCCGGCCGCTACACCGCCACCGGGGTGCGCCACCTCCTCGAACCGTTCCGCGGCTACCGGACCACCGTGCTGGTCAGCGCGGCGCCGGACCGCTCACTGGCCGGACTGGCGACCGGGGGCAACGCGCCGCCGCGCGGGCCGCGGATGCCGGGCCTGGCCGTCGCCGTGGTCACCGACGTCCGGGAGCCGGGCGACGGGCAGCGCGGCTGGGTGAAGCTGAAGTTCCCCTGGCTGGACGACAGTTACGTCTCCGACTGGGTGCGCACCGTGCAGTGGGGCGGCCACGGGGGCGGCGGCGTGGTCAGCCCCGAGGTCAACGACGAGGTGCTGGTCGGCTTCGAGCAGGGCGACCTGGACAGCCCCTACGTGCTGGGCGGCCTCTACAACGGCGTGGACCGGCCCTCGCCGCACGACGTGCCGCTGGTCGACGCGACCGCCGGGACGGTCAACCGCCGCTCGGTGGTGTCCCGTTCGGGTCACCGGCTGGAACTGCTGGACGTACCGGGCGGCAGCTCCGGCATTCGGTTGGCCAGCGGGAACGGGAAGTTGGAGGTCCGGCTGGACCAGCAGCACGGGGAGATCGTCCTGACCGTGCACGGCGCGGACGGCGCGGGGACGAGCACGGTGCGGCTCTCCTCCTCCGGCATCACCCTCGACGCGGGCACCGGCAAGGTCGATGTGCGCGGCGGATCGGTGACGATCCGGGGTACGACGGCGGCCACGGTGGACGGCGGGGCCCAGACGGTGATCAAGGGGGCGTTCGTGCACATCAACTGACCCCGAATCAATTCGCAAGCGGCCATTCGCGAGCAGCATTTCGCGAGCAACGGAAGGAACGGAGACCGTACATGCCCCCCGCAGCCCGGACCGGCGACCCCACCGATCACGGCGGCATCCTCGCCACCCCGCCGCCGGGCGCCCTCAAGGTGGAGACGGTGCTGATCGGCGGCCGGCCCGCCGCGGTGGTCGGCAGCCTGCACGCCTGCGTCCCGCACGTGGAGATGGGCCCCGCCAACCTGGTGGAGCCCGAACTCGGCACGGTCACCAGGGGAGTGACGCTGATCGGCGGACTGCCCGCGGCCCGCATGGGCGACAAGACCACCTGCGGAGCCACCATCGTCAGCGGCGCGTTCGACGTGCTGATCGGGGGAGCGGCGTGAGCGTGAACTTCATCGGCCGGGGCTGGGCCTTCCCACTGCGGGTGAACGCCACCGGCGGCATCGGCATGGTGGAGCGGGACCGGGAGATCGCGGAGGCCATCCGGCTGATCCTCGGCACCGCGCCCGGCGAGCGGCCGATGCGCCCCGAGTTCGGCTGCGGCATCCACGAGTACGTCTTCGCCCCCGGCGACAGCACCACCGCCGGGCGGATCGCCCGCGAGGTGCGGATCGCGCTCGAACGCTGGGAGCCGCGGATCGGCGTCGACGACGTGGTGATCGCCTTCGACCGCGTCGACGAGGGCACGCTCTACATCGACGTCCACTACACCGTGCGGGCCACCAACGACCGCCGCAACCTGGTCTTCCCCTTCTACACCATCCCGGAGTCCCCGGCCGTGGTCTCCCCGGAGGGGGTGAGCTGATGGCACTGCCCTCCCCGAACCTGGACGACCGCCGCTTCCAGCAACTCGTCGACGAGGCCAAGCGCTACGTCCAGCAGCGCGCGCCGGAGTGGACCGACCACAACGTCTCCGACCCCGGCGTCACGCTCATCGAAACCTTCGCCTACCTGGTCGACCAACTGCTCTACCGGCTGAACCGGGTGCCGGAGAAGAACTACGCCGCCTTCCTCGACCTGCTGGGCATCCGGCTCTTCCCGCCCGCCGCGGCCCGCGCCGAGGTCGACTTCTGGCTCTCCGCCCCGCAACCCGAGACCGTCCTGCTGCGGGCGGGCACCGAGGTCTCCACCCTGCGGACCGAGACCGACGACGCGGTGGTCTTCGCCACCACCGAGGACCTCCCGATCGTCCCCAGCGCGCTGGAGCGGCTGGTCACCGTCTCCGCGGCGGGCGAGCAGTCCGACGCCACCGCCCGGCTCGCGGACGGCGCCGACGTGCCGTGCTTCCAGCCGCGCCCGGCGGTCGGCGACGCCATGCTGTTCGCCCTGCCCGCCGTGGTGCCGCGCTGCATCCTGGCCGTCCGGCTGGACAGCCGGGTGGAGGGCGTCGGCGTCGACCCGCGCCAGCCGCCGCTGGCCTGGGAGGTGTGGGACGGCGCGCGCTGGATCGGCTGCGAGACCGGCAGCGACACCACCGGCGGCCTCAACCGGCCCGGCGAGGTGGTGGTGTTCGTACCCGCCGGACACACCGCCTCGGTGGTCGCCGGCCGCCGGGCCGGCTGGCTGCGCTGCCGGGTCACCGAGCCGCGCCCGGGCCAGCCATTCTACTCCGAGTCCCCGACCGTCCGCCGGGCCGAGGTCTTCACCATCGGCGGCACCGCGACCGCCGTCCACGCCCAGAGCGTCACCGACGCGCCGCTCGGCACCTCCGAGGGCGTCGCCGGCCAGCGCTTCCGGCTCGCCCGGCCGCCCGTCCTGCTCGACGGCGGGCCGCCGGTGGTCGAGGTCGCGGCCGGCGACGGGTGGCAGCCGTGGACGGTCGTCGAGCACTTCGGCGACTCAGCGCCCACCGACCGGCACGTGGTGCTCGACGCGACCACCGGCGAGTTCCACCTCCCGCCCGCCGTCCGGGAACCCGACGGCAGCCTGCGCGCCTTCGGCGCGGTGCCGCCCAAGGGCGCACGGCTGCGCGTCCCGCACTACCGCACCGGCGGCGGAACCGCGGGCAACGTCGCCCGCAACACCATCACGGTGCTGCGCAGCTCCGTCCCGTACGTCGCCCGGGTGGACAACCGCGAGGCGGCGAGGGGCGGGGTCGACGGCGAGACCGTGGAGAACGCCAAGCTGCGCGCCCCGCACCAGCTGCGCCTGCAGGAACGCGCCGTCACCGCCGGGGACTTCGAGCTGATCGCCCGGCAGGCCGCGCCCTCCGCCGCCCGGGTCAGCTGCGTGCCCGCCGCCGACGGCGGGGCCGGGGCGGTGCGGGTGCTGGTGGTCCCCGACGCGGTGGCGGACGAGGGAGAGCGGCTGCGGTTCGAGCAACTCATCCCCGACGAACAGGTGTTGGCCGCCGTCGCGACCGCCCTCGACGAGCGGCGGCTGATCGGCACCCGGATCCTCGTCCAGCCCCCCACCTACCAGGGCGTCACCGTGGTCGCGCGGCTCACCACCCGCGCCACCGACCCCGACCGGGTCCGCGAGGCGACCCTCGACGCCCTGTACCGCTACCTCAACCCGCTGCGCGGCGGCGCCGACGGCTCGGGCTGGCCGTTCGGCCGGGCGGTGCAGTACGGGGAGGTGTTCGCCGTGCTCCAGCGGGTGGCCGCCGTGGCGGGGGTCGAGGAACTGCGGCTGTTCCCGGCCGACCCGATCACCGGACGCCGGGGCGCCCCCGCCGAGCGGGTCGAAGTCCCGCCGGACGCGCTGGTCTTCTCGCACCAGCACCAGATCGTGGTCACCGCGGCCGCCGAGGACGGGGCGTCATGACTCGCGGCGCCGTCCCCGGGCTGCCCAGCCCGCACCCGATCGGCGAGCTGCTGCCCGCGCTGTTCGCCGACGACGACCTCGCCCAGCGCTTCACGGCCGGCCTGGACACCGTCCTCGCCCCCGTCTTCGCCACCCTGGACAACCTGCCCGCCTACTTCCGGCCGCGCCTCGCGCCGGCCGACTTCCTGGACTGGCTGGCCTCCTGGCTCGCGGTGGACGTCGACCCGGCGTGGCCGGAGCAGGTGCGCCGTGCGGTGGTCGAGCGCGCCGTGGAACTGCACCGGTGGCGCGGCACCCGACGCGGACTCGTGGAGCGGCTGCGCCTGGTGCTGGGCGCCGGTACCGAGATCACGGACGGCGGCGGGGTCTCCTGGACGACCACCTCCGGCGGCGCGGCACCGCTGCCCGCACCGGGCGGTGAGGTGCTGATCCGGGTCTGGCCGCTGGGCGGTGCGGGGCTGGACGAGGAGCAGGTGCTGTCCGTCGTCCGGGCCGGCTGCCCGGTCCACCTGAGCTGCCGGGTCGAGATCCTGCCCGGTCCACCCGGACGAGCGGAGGGCTGAGCGATGCCGGTGTGCCCCGACTGCGGAACGGCCAACGGGGAAGGGGACGACTTCTGCGGCAACTGCGGTGCGTACCTGGGGTGGTCGCGTACGGCCGCTGCGGTGCCCGCATCTGCGCCTGAGCCTGAGCCCGCACCCGCGCGTACGCCTGAGCCTGCGCCCGAGCCCGAGCCCGCCGCACCCGCCGTACCCGAGACCGCGCGCACCGAGTCCACCTGGCGGAACGTGTCCCGAAGGGTCACCGCGCGCAGCAGGCGGAACCAATCGCCCGTCCCGGACGCCGCGCCGCCGACCGATCCGGTCCAGGAACCCCCGGCCCCGCCGGCGTCCGAACCGGGCCCGGACCCAGCTCCGTCGTCGCCGCCCGCTCCCGAACCGACCCCCGCCCCCGAACGGACCTCCACCCTCGAACCGACCCCTGCCCCCGAGCCGCAGGCCGACCCGGTGGCCGTCCAGCCCGCCAAACCCGTCGCACCGCGCCCCGTCGTCCGGGCGTCCGCGGCCGACGAGGCCCAGGACGGCCCGCCCTGCCCCCGGTGCGGCACCTCCAACCTGCCCGAGCGGCGGTTCTGCCGCCGCTGCGCGGCGCCGCTGACCGTCACCGCGGCCCCACCGAAGCTGCCCTGGTGGCGCACCCGTTGGCCGTTCCGCCGCCGGGTGCGGATGGGCGGCTCGGGCAACGCGCTGCGCCGTACCATCGCGCTGCTCGTGCTGGCCGCGCTGGTGGTGGCGGGGGTCCTGCTGTACCCGCTCGGCCTGAGCGCCTACCAGGACGTGCTGGACAAGGTCCGGGGTACCGCGCCGATCACCCCGTCGCTGACCTCGGCGAGCGCCGCCGTCGAGGGCCATCCCGCGACCGCGGCCGACGACGGCCTCAGCAACACCTACTGGGGAGCTCCCGCGATCGGGGACTCCATCAGCTTCGGCTTCCGCACCCCGTTCCGGCTGGTCGACCTGATCATCCACACCGGCGACTCCGCGGACCCGGAGCACTACCGGCAGCAGGCCCGCCCGCTCGTCCTGTCCCTGGAGGTCACCGCCTCGGACGGGGAACTGCACCGCAAGCAGATCACCCTCAACGACCAGCCGGGCCCGCAGACCGTGGCGACCGGGATCAGCGACGTCGTCCAGGTGAAGCTCACCGTCCGCGAGGCGGCCGGCACCGGCCCCGGCCGCACCATCGCCCTGGCCGAGGTGGAGTTCTTCAAACGGACCTGAACGCTGCCGTGCTCCCTCCGCGCGGGGCGGCGGGTGTCAGCCGGCGGGCTGGTCGTGGGTGGAGCAGCGGATGCCGCCGCCGCCGCGGTGGACACGCCCGCCTCGGCGGCGAGCTCCCCCACCCGCAGCCCGCGCACTCCGCGCCGCGCGATCACCCGCGCCGCTGCTTCCATGATCGACGTTTTACGACGAGGCCCCGCGGCGACTTTCGGACAAGATGGGTCCCCGGGCGGAATTCCTGGATCCTCCGCTGAACTTTCACGTTGTCACCACCTAAGGTGACTCTCGCTCCGCCGCCGACGGGCCGTTCGGCAGGCCCGTTCGACGGGGCACCCCATTCCCCTCAACACCCTGGAGCGCAGCGGACATGATTCTGCGTCAGCTTTGGAAGCGCCTGGCGGCGCCGGTCGTCGGCCGAGGAGCCGGCGCCGTCGCGGCGGCGGTCGCGCTGGTCGCGGCCGTCGCCCTGGGCGGCACGGTCTCCGGCATGTCCGTGGCGGAGGCCAAGCCCGCCTGGGGATTCGCGGGCAAGTGGGCCTGCTCCGGGCAGCCCGTCGCCGCCGGGAACGTCATCACCGACCACGACCCCGCGGGCTGCGGCGGCTGGGGCTCCTGGTACCAGCAGCCGGCCAAGGACGGGATCTGGACCTGCTCCGGCTCCCCGGTGGTGGCCGGCTACGTGATCACCGACCACCTGACCTCCGGCTGCCGGGGGATGGGCGCGTGGCGCCACAACCTCGCCCACGACGGCATCTGGACCTGCTCCGGCTCGCCCGTCGTGCCCAGCTACGTCATCAGCAACCACCTGCGAGCCGGCTGCGGCGGCATCGGCGCCTGGCAGCACACCCACCCGCACGACGGGATCTGGACCTGCTCCGGCTCGCCGGTGGTCGCCGGGTACGTGATCACCGGGCACATCACGGCCGGCTGCGACGGTGCCGGGGCCTGGCGCCACAACACCGCCCGTGCGGGCCTGTGGACCTGCCCGGGTTCGCCCGTCCCGGCCGGCTTCCGGTCCACCCTCTACAACGCCGGCGCCTGCGACGGCCTCGGCGGCTGGGTGCTCGCCCGCGCCTGACGCGCTGGGCCGTCCCAGCTGTCCCGGCGCCGGGTCAAGGAGCCGGGTCCGCCAGGACGGCCTGCGCCGCGTTGTGCCCCGGGATGCCGCTGACGCCGCCACCGCGAACGGCGCCCGCCCCGCAGAGCAGGACGTTCGGGTGGGCCGTGGCCACGCCCCAGCGGGCGGCGGCGTCCAGCGGCTCCTCGTCGGTGAAGGGGAAGGCGAGGTCCCGGTGGAAGATGTGGCCGCCGGGGAGCCCGATCTCGCGCTCCAGCTCCGGCGGGGTCCGGGCCTCGACGCAGCGCCGTCCGTCGGCGTCCGTGGCCAGGCAGTCGGCGATCGGCTCGGCCAGCACCGCGTCCAGCTGCGCCAGGCTCGCGGCCAACGCGCGCTCCTTGGCCGCCGGATCGGCGAGGCCACCGGAGCCGCCGAACAGCCGGGCGGGCATGTGCAAACCGAACAGGGTCAGGGTCTGGAGCCCCTGCCGGGCGGCATCCGGGCCCAGGATCGACGGGTCGGTGAGTGTGTGGCAGTAGATCTCGGACGGCGGCGCCGAGGGCATCCGGCCGGCCAGCGCCTCGGTGTACGCGGTCTCCAGCTGGCGGTAGCCCTCGGCGATGTGGAAGGTCCCGGCGAAGGCCTCGCGCGGGTCCGCGGCGGCGTCCCGCAGCCGCGGCAGGCGGCGCAGCACCATGTTGACCTTCAGCTGGGAGCCCTCCGGCGCGGGCCCCGGATCCTCGCCCAGCAGCCGGGCCAGGGTGGCCGGCGCGGCGTTCACCAGGACCCTGGGCGCGGCCACCGTCACCTCGCCGTCCCGGTGCCGGTACGTCACCTCGGCGTCGCCGTGGCCGTCGGTGGCGACGGCGGTGACCTCGCAGCCGGTCCGGACCTCCGCGCCGGCCGCCAGTGCCGCCTCGGCCAGTGCGCCCGTCACCGCGCCCATCCCGCCGACCGGGACGTCCCAGTCGCCCGTTCCGTTGCCGATCACGTGGTACAGGAAGCAGCGGTTCTGCCGCAGTTCGGGGTCGTGGGCGTGGGTGAGGGTGCCGATCAGCGCGTCCGTCAGGACCACCCCGCGCACCAGGTCGTCCGTGAAGGTCCGCTCGACGGTCTCGCCGAGCGGCCGCTCGAACAGGGCCGTCCAGGCCGCCTCGTCGCCGACCCGTCGGCGCAGCTCGGCGCGTGAGGGCAGCGGCTCGGTGAGGGTCGGGAACACCCGCCGGGCGAGTTCCCCGGTCACCCCGTAGAAGCGCTGCCAGGCCCGCCACTCCCGGTCGCCGCCGGTCAGCGCCCGGAACGACTCCCGGGTGCGGCCGGGGTCGCCCGCGTCCACCAGCAGCCCGGTGGGCTTCCCGTCCCGCACGGTGGGGGTGTAGGAGGCGATCCGGCGCCGCCGCAGCTCCAGCCGCAGCCCGAGGTCCCGGACCACCTTCCGCGGCAGCAGGCTGACCAGGTAGGAGTAGCGCGACAGCCGGGCGTCCACGCCCGGGAACGCCTGCGCGGAGACGGCGGCCCCACCGACCCGGGGCAACCGTTCGAGGACCAGCACCCGCCGACCGGCCCGTGCGAGGTAGGCCGCGGCCACCAGTCCGTTGTGCCCGCCGCCGACGATCACGGCGTCGTACCGGGAAGACACGATCGTGGTCATCCGGTCACGGTACGCCACCCGGCCGGGCCGGGGAACAGGTGCGCACGACCCCGGATCCCGCCCCGCGGCGGGCAGCAGTGTCGGTGCCGGTGGTTATGGTCTTCGGCATGGCGACAGTGATCTTCGTCGACGAGACGACATCGGGGGTGCGGCGGGACGCGTGGCGGCTCGCCGTGGCGGAGGAGCGGTTGACGCTGCGTGAGCTGCTCCGCCGCCGGGTGCACCAGGAGGTGGCCGAGCACAACGCCCGCGGCCCCGAGGTGTTCCACGGCCTGGTGCAGCCGACCCGGGCCGAGCGGACCCTGAACGGGTACCGCCGGCCGGTGGAGGACGGCCCGGTCGACCCCGAACGGCAGTTCCTGAGCGCCGTCGAGGCGTTCGGCCGCAACGGCTTCCTGGTGCTGGTCGGCGACCGGCAGGTCGAGGATCTGGACGCCGAGCTGGACCTGCGCACCGACACCGAGGTGTGCTTCCTGAAACTCGTTCCGCTGGTGGGTGGCTGATGACGGCGACGACCGATCCCTTCGACTCCGCGGCCGCCCGGCTGCTCGACGCGCTCGACACCGGCCACGTGGACGGCATCGTCACGGCGCTGTCGGAGGTCGACGCCGCCATCGGGGGCGACTGGTCCGACGAGCGGGTGCAGCCCGTCCGCGAGCGGCTGCTCGGGCTGCACCGGAACACCCGGGCCGCGCTGGTGGCTGGCCTGGTGAACTGGTCGCTGATGCTCTGGCGGCCCGTGGAGACCGAGAAGATCCGGCAGGAACGCAGCGCGCTGACCCGGCTGGCCGCCACGGTCTCCCGGGGCCTTCCGCCGGAGCCGGCCCGGGAGCTCCGCGAGGACCGGCTGCACCTGATGGGCCGCCAGTGGGTCATCGCCGAGCTCCACGAGGCCGAGGTGCTGGTCAGTGAGGAGCTTGCCGCGGGCCGGCCGGTCGACGCCGCGGTGGTCGCCGCCGTCCGCCGCAGCGCCCTGCACGTCCGGCCGCACCACAGCCTCGTCGTCGACCTTGCGGCCGCGCTGACCGAGCCGCTGCTCAGCCCCGGCGAGGCCTGGGCCGACCAGGTGCTCGCGGACGCCGCCGAGCTCGACGGGGGGCCCGATGGGGAGCCCGATCCGGCCGGGGGAGGCGACGGTGCGTGGACGGCCCTGCTCAAGCACGCCGTCGAGGTCAAGGCCGCCAAGCCGACCGCCCGTTGGGAACGGACCGGGCGGACGCTGCTCGACGCGGTCGGCCCGGAGCGGGCCCGCGAGCGGATCACCGCATGGCTCTCGCTGGTCGGCCGCCCGCGCACCCTCGAACTGGTCGCGGATCCGAACGGCGCGGGCGCCAACCAGCTCGACCCCCACAACCTGGACGCGCTGCGCGGAATCGCCCTGCTGCTGCCCCTGGCCCCGGCCCATCCCGACAGCGCCCGGGTGCTCGGCCGACTGGTCGAGTCCACGCTGCGCAAGGTGCCCGGCATCGGCCCCCAGGCGCCCAAGGTCGCCAACGCCGCCGTGCACGCCCTCGCCCGCCTGGACGGTGAGGACGGCCTCGCCCAACTGGCCGTCCTCACCACCCGGGTGACGTACAAGGGCACCGTGAAGGAACTCGACAAGGCACTGCGGGACCGGGCCGCCGCGCTCGGCCTCAGCCGGGCCGAGATCGAGGAACTCGCCGTCCCCAGCTACGGATTGACCGAGCCGGGCCGAGGCGTCGAGCCGTTCGGCGACGCCCGGGTGGAGCTGCTGGTGGAGGGCACCAGGCTCCGGCAGGCCTGGTACAACGAGTCCGGCCGCCCGGTGAAGTCCCCGCCCGCCTCGGTGCGCCGCGAACACGCCGACGCGCTCAAGGAGTTCAAGTCCGCGGTCAAGGACCTCGAAAAGATGCTGACCGCCCAGTCCGAGCGGCTGGAGCGCCAGTTCCTGGCCCGGCGCAGCTGGCGGTACGGCCCTTGGCGGGAGCGGCTCCTGGACCACCCGCTGGTCGGCACGCTGGCCCGCCGACTGATCTGGACCGTCGACGGCACGGCCTGCGCCTGGCTGGACGGCGCCCTGCGCACCCTGACCGGCGACGAGCCCGCGCCCGCCGCCGACGCCCCGGTCGAACTGTGGCACCCGGTCGGCCACCCGACCGGGGAGGTGCTCGCCTGGCGCTCCCTGCTGGAACGGCACCAGGTCGTCCAGCCGTTCAAGCAGGCGCACCGGGAGGTCTACCTGCTCACCCCCGCGGAGGAGCACACCCGGGTCTACTCCAACCGCTTCGCCGCGCACGTGCTGCGCCAGCACCGGTTCCACGCGCTGGCGGGCGTGCGGGGTTGGCACAGCCAGCTGCAGTTGGCCGTGGACAACTCCTTCCCCGCCCCGAAGCGCCTGCTGCCCGAGTGGGGGCTGCGCGCCGAGTTCCGGGTGAACGGCATGGACGCGGACTGGGGTGAGACCTTCGAGCACCTGGGCACCGACCAGGTGCGCTTCTACCCGATCGACGCCCCGGAGAACCTCACCCAGGCGGGCAGCGGCCAGCTCGGCCCGTTGATGCGGCCGGGTGTCCGGACACCCGAGCCGGTGCCGCTCGCGGAGGTGCCGCCACTGGTACTGAGCGAAGTGCTGCGCGACGTCGACCTGTTCGTGGGGGTGTGCAGCGTCGGCAACGACCCGACCTGGTCGGACGGCGGGCCGGAGGGGCGCTACCGCGACTACTGGCAGTCGTACGGCTTCGGCGAGTTGTCGCAGAGCGCCCGGGAGCGCGGCGAGTTGCTGGCCCGGCTGCTGCCCCGGCTGGCGGTGGGCGAGCGCTGCACGGTGGAGGGCCGCTTCCTGCAGGTCCGCGGTGACCTGCGCACGTACCGCATCCACCTGGGTTCGGGGAACGTCCTGATGACACCCGACGACAGCTACCTCTGCATCGTGCCGGCCCCGGACGGGCCGGCCGACGGTCAGCCCGGATCGGCGGACGGGCCGTACCTGCCGTTCGAGGGGGACCGGATGCTGGCGGTCATCCTCAGCAAGGCGGTCCTGCTGGCCGATGACACGGCGATCACCGATCCGGCCATCACCGGTCAACTGGGGCAGCGCTGATGGCTGGGCGACGCCCGGGTGGGCGGGAGTACGACGCCAGTTGGCAGTGCGCCAACGCCGTCAACCTCGTCCGCGACTGGGTGAACCGACACAATGACACCCAACGGATGGCCAACAGCGGCGACCGCCCGTTCCGGTAGGCACCTCCTCGCCCGGGGCCGCCGACCCGCCTCTGTGGTGGCCCCGGGCAGGGCGTTTGTTTCGAGGGCTGAGTAGGGGTACTGTCTCCCAGTCGCTCGGCAGGGAGCACCGGACACGCAACGGCGCGGACGGTCCCGGGGTGGCCAATCCACGAGAAACACTGCTTGT
>NZ_JBSFGK010000098.1:2784-27266 GCF_053596495.1 Kitasatospora sp. NPDC001683 | reverse complement strand
CGGACGGTATGGTCGCCTACCCGCACGTACTGGAGAAGGTCTCCATCGACGGGGTTTGTGTCGCATAACGATCGATGGGCAACGAAGCCGCCGGGGCCGAAGCCGCCCGGCGGGCCGTCGAGGCCGTGTGGCGGATCGAGTCCGCCCGGATCATCGGCGCGCTGGCCCGCTACACCGGCGACTTCGCGCTCGCCGAGGACGTCGCGCAGGAGGCGCTGGCGCAGGCCCTGGTCAGCTGGGAGCGCGACGGCACACCGGCCAGCCCGGTGGGCTGGCTGCTGGCCACCGCCCGGCGCCGGGCCATCGACGCCTTCCGCCGCGCCTCGGCGCTGGACGAGCGGTACGCCGCGCTCGCCGGCCCGCTCGCCGAGGGACAGTTCAGCACCGGCGGCTCGGGTGCACCGCAACAGCCGGACGACCTGCCGTGGGACCCGGACCGGGTCGACGACGACGTCCTCGCCCTGATGTTCACCGCCTGCCACCCGGTCCTCTCCCCCGAGGCCCGGGTGGCGCTGACCCTGCGCGTGGTGGGCGGCCTGTCCAGCGAGGAGATCGCCCGGGCGTTCCTGGTGCCGGTGCCCACCGTCCAGGCCCGGATCACCCGGGCGAAGAAGACCATCGCCGCCGCGCACGTCCCCTTCGAACTGCCCCCGCCACAGGAGCGGCACGCCCGGCTCGGCGCCGTCCTGAGCGTCCTGTACGTGATCTTCACGGAGGGCTCGACGGCGACCGCCGGCGAGGACCTGCTGCGCCCCGACCTCGCCCACGAGGCCGTACGGCTGGCCCGCACGCTGGCCGCCCTGCTGCCCGCCGAACCGGAGGTGCACGGGCAGCTCGCCCTGTTCGAGCTCACCGCCGCGCGCTTCCCGGCCCGCACCGGAGCGGACGGGCAGGCGGTGCTCCTGGAGGACCAGGACCGGCGCCGCTGGGACCGCTCCGCGATCCGCCGCGGACTGGCCGCGCTCGGCCGGGCCGCGAGCTCGGGACGGGCCCTGGGGCGGGGCCTGGGCCCGTACGGCCTGCAGGCCTCGATCGCCGCCTGCCACGCGGTGGCCCCCTCGGTGACGGAGACCGACTGGGAGCGCATCGTGCTGCTCTACGAGGCGCTCGGCCGCCTCGCGCCGTCCCCGGTGGTCGAGCTCAACCGGGCGGTGGCCGTCGCCATGGACCAGGGGCCGCAGCCGGCGCTGGCCCTGGTCGACGACCTGGCCGTCTCCGGCAAGCTGTCCGGCTCGCACCTGCTGCCGGGCGTGCGCGGCGAACTGCTGGCCCGCCTCGGCCGCACCACCGAGGCCCGGGCCGAACTGGAACTCGCCGCCCGGCTGTGCCGCAACGCCCGCGAGCGGGCCGTCCTGCTGCGCAAGGCGGCCGCACTGGATGCCGACGGGTGATCGCCCGGCCACACAGGGGGCGCGAGGCCCTGCACCTACCGCACCGCGGGGCGCGGCGGCCCCGCCGCACGCGGACGCGCCTGACCCCACCCGCGCCTGACCGATGGCCGCCGCCGGGGTCCGGCGGGAGACTGACCGTGGGGGCCGAGGCACGGTGGGAGCGCAGCGATGGGCGGTGGGCGGACTCTTGCCGAGGTGATCGCCGCCGACGGGCCGCTGGCGCCGCGCGAGGCGGCCCGGGTCGGCGCCCAGGTCCTGGCCGCGCTGGTCCAAGGGCACCGCTCGGGGCTGGTGCACGGGGGCGTCGAGCCGGGCCGGGTGGTGCTGGAGCGGGGGCGGGCGGAACTCGCCGCGTTCGGGCCCGCGCCGTTCGAGGGCTCCCCCGCGTACCGGGCGCCCGAGCGGGCCCAGGGCCGTCCGCCCGGTCCCGAGGCGGACCTGTGGTCGCTGGGCGCCATGCTCCACGCGGCCGTGGAGGGGCGGGCCCCGGAGGCGGGGCAACCGGCCGAGGCGCCTCGCGCCGGTCCGCTCGCGCCGGTCATCGCCTCGCTGCTGCGCGCGGACCCGGCGCAGCGGCCGGGTGCGGAGTGGACCGGGCACATGCTGGACCGGGTCGCGGCGGGCTTCACGGTCGGTCCGGCGACGGCCGCGGCCCTGCCGGGCCGGGAGCCCGCCACGGCACCGGCGGCCGCGGGCGGGCGGGCTGCGGCGGCGCGCCGGCCCGGGGTGGTGATCACGGTGGTGGTCCTCGCGCTGGCGCTGGTCGGCGGGCTGGTCTTCCTGCTGGCCGGCCGCGGCACCCACCACCGGCCGAGCGTCACGGCCCCGGTCACGCCGCCGTCGGCCACCGCCCCGGCGACACCCGCGACCCCGACACCCGAAACACCCACACCCACACCCACAACCCCGACACCCGAAACGCCCACGCCCGCGACCCCGACACCCACGCCCGCGACCCCGACGCCCACGCCCGCGACCCCGACACCCACGCCCACGCCCGCGACCCCGACACCCACGCCCACGCCCGCGACCCCGACACCCACGCCGACACCCGCGACCCCGACACCCACGCCGACACCCACGCCCGCGACCCCGACGCCCCAGGCACCCACCACCCCGCCGCAGACCCCCGCGCCCGCGGTGCCCTCCGGCTACGTGCGCACCGACGACCCGGCCGGCTTCAGCTTCGCGCTGCCCACCGGCTGGACGCGCACCGACAACGGCATGGGCGCCGGCGACTACTCGCCGGACAACGGCGGCCACGTGCTGCGCTTCACCCTGATCCCCAACCCTTCCGGCCAGGCCCCGATCGACGGCTTCCGCCAGATCGAGCAGTCGCTCACCCAGCAGGGCGGCTACTCCCGGATCGACCTGCGCGCCAACACCTTCCAGGGCAACCCCGGCGCCTACTGGGAGTTCACCTTCGGCCCCTCCCATCTGGGCGCCCAGTCCTTCCTCGCCCCGAACGGCACCGAGTACACCGTCTACCTGTCCACCCCCGACGCCGACTGGGCCTCCTACCAGCCGGTCCTGACCACGGCGCTGAACACCCTGACGATCCCTTAGGGTCGGAGCTCCTCGATCCGGCGCCCGTCCACCCAGGCCGACCAGCCGTTGGCGCAGACGATGTGCGCCCAGTCCCCGGCCCGTTCCAGGATCTCCAGTTCCACCCTGGCGTCGATCCTGGTGACGGCCTGGAGCGACGGGTCGGGCGCGGTCCAGGCCGACATGCCGCCGGAGGGGACGCGGTGGGTGGGCCGGAAGGCGGGCCCGGCGGGCGGGCCGGGGGCCGGGGGCGCGGGCGGGCGGCTGAGCGGTTCGCTCCCCTGCGCCGGGACCACCACCGTCACCGGCTCCGGCTGCGGCTGCGGCTCCGGCTCCGGTCCCGGCTGCGGGCGGTAGACCTCCTCGGGCAGCGTCAGCTCCGGGATCGGCCGCAGGAACTCGTCGGCCAGGTTGCAGGCCTCCACGACGCCCAGTGCCCGCAGCCCGAAGCGGACGGCCGACCAGTCCTCGCGGGCCCGGGTGAGGCCCTGGCTGACCAGGGCCCACACGGTCGGCTCGGTCACCACGAACAGCACCATGTCCTCCTGCGCGACGGGCCGGCCCCCCTCGTGGCCGACCACCTGGACGTCGTGCAGGGCGAGCAGGCTGATCCAGGTGAACAGGGTGCCCGCGAAGGTCGCCAGGGTGAGCCCGGGCTCGTAGGCCGGCGGATCGCCGGCTCCGGCCCGTTCGAGGTATCCGGCCTCCTCGTAGCGGCGCAGCTCCCGTTCGGCGACGGCGGCGGTGACCGGCGGCAGGGTCACGCCGCAGCGGCCTGCGGGGTGCAGCTGGGCGGCGAACAGTTCGGCGACGGCGTGGCTGATCCAGCGGCGGTCGGCCACCCGCAGGGCGTCCTGCTGGGCTTCCAGGAGGTCCGTGACGCTGACGGTGACCGGCTGCGGCTCGGTGCGCCGTGCGGCGAAGGAGCGGAAGAAGACGGTCTTGTAGGCGTCGACCAGTACCAGCAGGAAGGCCAGTTGCTCGGCGGTCAGTTCCTCCTGCGGCAGCGGCATCGGCTGGCCGCTGGAGAACTGCACCTGGAGCTGCACCCACCAGGCGAGGTCCTGCGGCGCGAACGGGGCGAGCAGCTCGTACTCCCCGTCCAACCGGGGCCGCAGGCCGACGAAGACGGACTCGCAGCGGTGGGAGGCGTAGAGCCGGCACTGGGTGGGGGCGCTGTTGAACAGGGCGCTGCGGGCGTCCACGACGCGGTCGGGGACGGCGAGCGGGAGCAGTGCCATCCGTACGACGGCGGGGGGCAGCCCGGTGAACTCCCGGAGCAGTTCGTCGGCTTCCCGGACCGGTCCGGTCGCGTCCGGGTCCGCGTCCGGGTGCGGGGCCGGGGCGCACAGGTCGGTCAGCGGTGACAGCGGGCTGGGCTCGGGAAGGTCCAGATGCCGTGCCAGCGGGGCGAAT
Source organism: Kitasatospora sp. NPDC001683 (assembly GCF_053596495.1). NCBI lineage: Bacteria > Bacillati > Actinomycetota > Actinomycetes > Kitasatosporales > Streptomycetaceae > Kitasatospora > Kitasatospora sp. NPDC001683. The sequence goes on along the minus strand of NZ_JBSFGK010000098.1, from coordinate 22,914 downwards.
TCGGCCCGGCTGAGGCGGATGGTGCGGGCCAGGCCGCCCGGCGAGGAGGTGTCGGGTGTCGTCGCAACGGTGGCTTCGGTGTCCATGGCTCACGTTCCTTTTGCCGGTTCGTCCGCGGGCGCCTGGCCCGAGGCGATGCCCTTGGCGACGTTGCCGGCCTGCCCGCCGGCCGCCTGCGCGAGGTGGCCGCCGAGGTCGCCCGGGCCGGGGCCGGGCAGCGTGCGGAAGGCCGGTTGCAGCGCGCCGTGTCCCTGGACGAAGGCCGACAGGTTCGAATCGACCTGCTGGGCCAGGCCGTTGATGGAGGTGCCGAACTTCTGCCGGGAGAGCAGCTCCATCTGCGTGGGGGTGTAGACGCCCTTGCCGCAGTCGCCCAGGAAGGACTTCATGTCCAGGACCCGCTGGTAGGCGGCGGGGTCCGCGCCCTGGTAGTAGTACATCATCGGTTCGAGCTTGGTCTTGATGTCCTTTTCCACGCCCCGGGCGGTCTCCTGCAGGGCGCTGCCGGGGCTCAGTTCCTTGGGGTTCATGTACGTCTTGTAGGTGGTCACCGATCCGGTCTGGGCGGCCCACTTGGGGTCGGGCGGGTAGCCGAGGGCGTCGTTCTTGAGCACGGGCAGGTCCTGGTAGGCCTCCGGGTGCTTGCTCTGGGTCACGGACTGCAGTGCCTTGTCGGCGTCCTGGCCGCCGGTGGCGTCGGAGTACGCCTTCTTGTAGGCGGCCTGGAAGTCGTCGTTGGCCTTGGACGGGCTCACCGGCACGCCGTTGTGCTCCAGTTGGGAGGTGCCCTTGAACTGTTTGAGCTCCTCCAGCAGGTCGTCGGCCCGCAGGGAGGTGGGCGGGGCCTTCTCCAGCTGGGCGAGGGTCTGGCGGTAGGCCATCTGGTTGAGGGCCAGGTCGCGGTCCATCCCGACGGTGCCCATGCTCTTGGCGTTGCGCAGGTCGATCAGGTCGCCGCTGGTGAGGGGCCGTCCGCCTCTGGTGTAGCCCTGGGCGTTGAGGGCTGCGACGGTGTCCTGCTGGGCCTTCGTCAGGACCGGGTTGAGGGCGTCGGCGTATTCCTTCTGGATTTCCTTGGGGACGGTCTTCAGGGTGGCCTTGGCCTGGTAGTCGGAGTTGATCGCGATGGCCTTCTGCTGGAGTGCCTTCTGCGCCGCGGCGATCTCGTCCGCGCTCGCGCCCTGTGCTTTGAGGGCGCGCAGGTCGCCGGCCATCCGCTGGAACTCGTCCGCGGCTTTCTGTCCGGCGGCCTGTTCGGCGCGGTAGGCGGCGTCGGTGGCGGCGGTGGCGGTGGGGACCGGGCCGGGGGGTGGCTGGCCGCCGTGCAGCGCGCTCAGGGTGGAGGTCTCCTTGACGGCGTCGGTGGCCGCGGGGCCGATGTTGTTGATGCCGAGCGAGTGCAGTCCGACGGCGTTGCCGAGGTCCTGGACCATGGCGAGCGCGATCGTGCCGCGGCCGGCCTGGGGGGCGGGGCTGTTGGGGTCGATGACCTGGCCGATGGTGGCCTGGTAGGCGGCCTGGAGGGTGTTGATCGGCAGCACGGCGTTGGCGGCGCCGAGCAGGGCCTTGCCGAGGCCGCCCTCCTCGTAGCCGACGCCGAAGCCCTGGACGGCGTTGCGTCCGACCATGAACGCCCCGAGCTGGGCGGCGCCGGCGGCGGTCAGCGGCACGGCGAACGGGGCCAGCACCATCTCGGCGGCGATGGCGACGTGCTGCCAGCCGACGGCGGCTGCCTCGTGTTCCTGGGCCGCGATCGAGTCCAGTTCGGCGGCGGCCGCATCGGATTCGTTGCGGCCCTGGGCCTGGGTGAGCAGGGCGTTGGTCATCTGCCGCAACGCACCGGCGGTGTCGGCGCCCGGGGTGCCGTTCTCGATCTGCTGCAGCACCCGGTTGGCCATCTCGAACTGGCCGGGCGGCAGGTGGTCGATCAGGTTGCTGAGGTAGTTCTCGCGGGCCTCGGTCGCGTCCAGCTGGTGGAGGTAGTCGGTGTAGTCCTTGTCCCGCTGGGCGCTGGCGGCTTTGAGCTGGTCCATGCCGGCGTCGCGGACCGCCTCCCGGGCTTCCAGTCCCTTGGTGTTGGCGTCCTGGAGGTTCTTCTCCAGGTCCGTGAGGGTCTTCAGCTGGTCGGGGGTGAGGCCCTTGGCCGGGTCGACGTCGTCTTGCAGGTCGTGCAGCCGCTGCCAGTAGTGCGTCGGGTTGTTGTCGGGGTCGGGGTCGTAGTAGTTGGCGTCGCTGAGCGCCCGGAGCCGGTCGCGGATCGCCTGGGCCGGGTCGGGCGCGGGCGGCGGCGCGGGGGCGGGGGGCTGGTCGGGCGGGGAAGGGGGCTGGTCGGGTATGCCCCGGGCGTCCCCGCTGGGGCCTTCGTCCAGCGGCTGGGGGCCGGGCGGCAGGGCGGGCAGGACCGGCAGCGGTGGTATCGGTTCGTCCGGCGGCGGCAGGGCCGGGAGCACTCCGGCGTCCACCGGGAAGTCCGCCCCCGCGCTGGGCAGGGTCAGGGCCGGGTCCGCCATCCCCTGCGCGTGGCGCCAGTTGAGGTACTGGTTGAACTCGGCGTCGGTGGGCGGATCGGTGAAGCCGGGGTGGGTGGCGCGCCAGCGCTGGAACGCCGGGTCGTCCAGCAGCCCCTGGATCCAGTTGTTGATGGCCTGGCGGTCGCCGGGCGGCGTGCCGGGCTGCGGCTGCCAGGGCGGTGCGCCGCCGTCGCCCGGTCCGAAGGTGTCCGGTCCGAAGGTGTCCGGTCCGAGGGGGCCGGGCGGGGGCGCCAGGGTGGCGGCGAGGTGTCCGAGGTAGGAGCCCAGGATCCCGCCCGCGCCGGCCGCGGCCGCCCCGGCCGCGGCGTAGCGCAGCACGGTGCTGCTGCCGGTGCAGGTCAGCCAGGCCTGGCCGCGGAGCTTGCATTCGAGCGATCCGCCGTCGTCGGCGTGGGCCGGGATGGCGTCGGTGAGCCCGTGCCAGGCCAGCACGGCGCCGACGAGCAGCACCACGCAGGCGGTGGCGGGCGGACGCGCGCCGGTGACGGAGATCAGGACGGCGGCCAGCGCGAGGGCTGCGGCCAGGGCGTACTTGACCGGGGCGTCGGTGACGAACGAGGCGACGATCAGCGAGGCGGCGGAACCCAGCAGGCCCACCGTCATCCCGGTGACGCCGGTGACGCGGTGGTGGCGGGTCGGGGCGATCTGCTTGACCAGTGCCGACCAGATCCGGCGCAGGAACGTCGACACGATGCTGCCGAGCACGGTCGGTGCGCCCGCGAGCACGCCGAGGGCGAGCACCGCCCCGGCCGCGGGCGCGATGATCTGGGCGGCCAGCAGTGCGATGGCAGCGCCCCACAGCAGGTGGACGCCGGCCGCGCGGTCGCCCCGGACCATGGCGGCCAGTGTGCTCGGCAGCGCGCGCAGGTCGGCCAGGAAGCGGGTGGTGCCCACCGCGTGCCAGTAGCCGAACACGCCGAACAGCACGGTGGTGAGCAGGCCCCAGAACAGCGCGCCCTGGAAGAAGTTGCCGTGAGAGGTGGCCGGCGCCCCGTGCGGCACCTTGCGCCAGCCGCCGTAGCGCACGGCGATCAGGAAGACGTTCACGACGTAGCCGATCACGCCGCCGACCACCGCCCCGGTCACGGCGGACCACAGGTGTTCGCGCAGCCACCCGGGCAGCTGCCGGGCGACGTCGCCGATGGTGGGGACGCTCTGCGGGGCCGTGGTGGTGGTCATCTCAGCGTTCCGTCCGGTCCACGATCACGAAGCCGCCCGCGTAGGGCTGGTCGGAGGTGCGCACCCGCAGCACGGCGTTGCCCGCGGAGGCGAAGCAGGCCGTGGTGGTGCGCCCGGCATCCAGCCGGGGGGCGCCGACGGCGGCGGGCAGGGTGTACGGCACCGCGTCGCCGTTGTGCAGGCTCACGCAGCCGTGCGCGGGCACCCGCAGGTACTGGGGGTGGAAGCGTCCGTCCAGGACCAGGGCGCTGGGGCCGGGGGCGACCCGCTCCCCGGCCCGTACGGGTGCCGGGGTGGTGAACGGGCGCTGCCAGAGCGCCAGGACCAGCAGGACGGTCAGCAGGGCGCAGGCGGTGGGGTGCGGGCCGATCTCGCGCAGCCGGCGCGCGGTGCGTGCGGGGTCGGCGGCCAGCAGGCCCAGCGGTGCTCCGTAGGCCAGGTGCCCGGCGTAGGCGATGGCGATCAGCGCCGGGCCGCGCAGGGCGTAGACGCCCGCGACGGGCGAGGCCACCACCAGGGTCTCGATCATCAGGCCCCAGGCCAGGGCCCACTGCCAGCGCCGGCCGGAGGCGATGACGGCGTAGCTGATGCCGAAGCCGATGCCGTTGGAGAAGTGGAACGCCCAGCCGAGCAGCCCGGTGCGCGGGCTGGAGGAGGCCGCCCCGAGGGCGAGCACGCCGTAGGTGTCGATCGGGGCGAAGAGCCGCAGGCCGACCAGCGCGAACGGCACCCGGACCAGGTCGTAACCGAGGGTGCCGATCAGGCCGCCGACCGTCCCGGCCACCAGGGCGCGGTGCAGGCGCAGCCGGTGCGGGCGGCGGGCGCTCCACGCGCCGAGGGCGGTGAGCAGTGCCAGGCTCGGCACGGTGAGGCACCAGAACCAGAGGGCGAACGGGGCCAGTGCGTACGCCCAGGCCAGGACGGGGGTGACGGGCAGGAGTCCGAGAATCGCGCACAGCGCCGCGACACCTCGCCCACCGGGCCCGGCGGGGGCCCGGACCACTGGACTGCCCACGGTCGAGGTGTGCTGCTCTCCTCGGGCCCGCCCTGGCATTTCGGGGTTCCGATCCGACCTTCTCCTGCCACGATTCCACCGGCGCGTGAGCGAGGGCAACCGTTGACGCGGGGCCATCGGCGGCGCGGAGCGTCGGTGGCGCGGGGCCATCGGCGGCGCGGGGCCATCGGTGGCGCGGGGCGGTCGGCGGCGCGGGGTCAGTCAGAGCTCCCACAGGCGGATGGTGCGGTCCGCGCTCGCCGAGAGCGCGCGCCGGCCGTCCGGGGTGAAGGCGAGGGCGTTGACGTTGCCGGTGTGGCCCTCGTAGCGGGCCAGTTCCCGGCCGTCGCCCGGGTCGACCAGGCGGACCCGGTTGTCGACGCCGAGGGTGGCGAGCAGGTCGGCGTCGTAGTGGTCGGTGCCGCTGCCGGTCAGCAGCCGTCGGCCGTCCGGGGCCACCGCCAGGCAGCGCAGGTTGCCCGTCCCGACCTCGAAACGGCCCGTCTGGGCGCCGGTGACCGGGTCCCACACGTGCAGCAGGCCGTCCATGGTGGTGGCGACGAGCAGGGCGCCGTGGACGGCGAAGCCGACGGCGGTGACCGCGAACAGCTCCTCGCCGAAGCGGCGCAGTTCCGTGCCGCCGTCCAGGTCCCACAGCCGCACCTGGTCGGCGCCGGGGTCGTACTGGGCGCAGCCGGACAGCAGTTGTCGGCGGTCCGGGGAGAACGCGACGGCGGTGACGTCCGCGGTGTGTCCCGTCAAGCGGCGCAGCTCCTGGCCGGTGGCCGGGTCCCAGCAGCGCACGGTGTGGTCCCCGCAGCCGGTCGCCACCAGGCGTCCCTCGGGGGAGAAGACCGCGGCGAGGCAGCCCTGCTGCTGCCCGGCGAGGCGGCGCAGTTCGGTTCCGGTGCCGGTGTCCCACAGGATGGCCGGGCCCCAGACGCCGCCGGACACCGCGAGGCGGCCGTCCGGGGACAGGGCCGCGCACTGCACGCCGTCCTCGTGCGCGGTCCAGTGCCGTAGTTGCGTCCCGGTTTCCAGCTCCCACAGCCGCAGCGTGTGGTCCTCGCTGCCGGACAGCAGCAGGCGGCCGTCGCGGGAGAGGGTGAGGCAGGTCACCGCCGCCGTGTGGCCGGTCAGCACGGTCGCCTCGGGCGGCGGGCCCGGTGGCGGGCCGGGCGGTGGGCCCGGTGGCGGGCCGGGCGGCGGGCCCGGGGGTGGGCCCGGCGGCGGGGTCGTGTTACCTGGCATGTCGGCGCTCCGGCGCGGGGCAGGGGGCCCGCCGTTCCCGGGGCCGGGTGCGGGCTCCCGTGGGCGGGGAGGTCGGGGACGGCCCCGGGGGTCGGCGGCTCAGCCGCTCAGCTCTGGGGGCGGCGGCCGTGGTTGGCCCCGCGCCTGGCCCGGGCCTTCTTCTTGCGGCGGCGCTTGGACGACATGGCGACTCCTCTCGCGGGTTTCGCAGCCAGGACCCCCGGTCTTCCACCGTTCCACAACCGGCCCGCCCCGGCCCGTCGAGCACCTCGGCATCGCCAACATCGCCACCACCAGCACCGGGTACCGGGCGGCCGGGCGCGGCCTGAACCGGCACCGCAAACGCCAACTCGACCTGCGCAAGAAGCTCCAGGCCAAGGGCACCAAGTCCGCCAAACGCCTCCTCAAGAAGCGGGCCCGCAAGGAAGCCCGGCACGCCGCCAACGTCAACCACATCGTCGCCAAGACCATCGTCACCACCGCTGAACGCACCTGCCACGGAATTGCCCTGGAAGACCTCACGGGCATCCGCGACCGGGTACGGCTCCGCAAGGACCAGCGGACCACTGTGCACTCGTGGAGCTTCCACCAGCTCGGCCGGTACATCGCGTACAAGGCGCGCCGGGCCGGGGTGCCGCTGGTGTACGTCGACCCGGCGTACACCAGCCGGCAATGCTCCCAGTGCCACCACATCGACCGGAAGAACCGCGTCGACCAGGCAACGTTCGCGTGCCGCTCCTGCGGGAGCGCCATGCACGCGGATATCAACGCGTCCCGCAACATCGCCTGCAAGGGCGAGGTCGTGTGGATCGCGGGGCGTGAGTCACGCGTCCCAGCCACCGCAACCTAGGTGGCACAGACGTGGGAGGCCACGCGACAGCCAGCCGCGCCCTACCCACAAGCCCGGTCCTTCAGGGCCGGGTCAAGTTGACGGTGGGCGCCGTGTTGCCCGCCGCTACCTGTCGACCGGCGCCCTGCCGGTGGCCGATGTGACCTGCTGAGGGCCGGGAGGCGGTCGGGGTGCCCGCCGACCCGGCCGCCCTCCCTCACTGGCCCACCCGGCCGTCCACGCACTCGCGCAGCAGGTCGGCGTGGCCGCAGTGGCGGGCGTACTCCTCGATGCGGTGCAGCTGCAGTTCCCGCACCGCGATCCGCTGCTTGCCGAGCCGCTCCCCCAGGTCCGGGTGGGCGGCCAACTCGGCGTCCAGTGCGGCCTGTTCGCGTTCCAGGTCCCGCCAGGCGGCCTCGACGGCGGCGGGGTCGGCGACCGCGCCGTCGAAGTCCGCGTCCCGTGCGCCGTACAGCTTGGGCAGCGGCTGACCGTCGGTGATCCAGTTGCGCCAGCCGCGTTCCACCTGCGCGAGGTGGCGCACCAGCCCGAGCAGCGACATCGTCGAGGGCGGCACCGAGCGGCGGGCCAGCTGCTCGGCGTCCAGGCCTTCGCATTTCATCCGCAGGGTGAGGCGGTAGTTGGTCAGGTAGTCGGCGAGGGTGGCCGGTTCGCCGTCCGGGGAGGGTCCTTCGCTGTTGCGCGGGTCCTGGTCCGGGTCGGCCCACATGTCGGGGTGGACGCTTGCCTGGGTCCATCGCTCGGGTCGCTCGTTCATACCGGCATGCTCGCCCGCCGCCTCCCGTTGCCGTCAAAGGGTTTTGTGCCCCCTCCCCCGGCTCGGTCAGCTGCCTGCCGCCGCCTGCAGGAAGGGGGTGAAGGCGGCCACGGCGGGTGCGAGGCGCCGGCCCCTGCGGGTGGCGGTGCAGACGTGGCGGACGGGGGTGTCCTGGGGGTGGAGCGGGATCAGGGTGATGCCGGGGTGGCGGGCGGCGCGGGCGGCGAGGGAGGGGATGAGGGTGGGGCCCAGTCCGGCGGCGACCAGGCCGAGTTTGGCGGTCCAGGCGCCGACGGCGTACTCGATGCGGGGCTGGAAGCCGCTGCGGACGCAGGCCGCGAGGAGGGTGGACTCGGGGTGGCGGCTGGCGGCGATCCAGGGCTCGTCGGCGAGTTCGGCCAGCCGCAGGCGGCGGCGGTCGGCGAGGCGGTGGTCGCGGGGCAGGGCGACCAGGACCGGGTCCTCCAGCAGCGGCTGCAGGTCGAACTGTTCGGTGTCGTAGGCGTCCTGGGAGTAGTCGGCGACGACGGCGAGGTCGATCGTGCCGTCGGCGAGCCGCTCCAGCAGGGCGGCGGTGAGTCCTTCGGTGAGGGTGGTCCCCACCTGCGGGTGGGCGGCGCGGAAGGCGGCGAGGGCGCTGGGGACGAGTTCGGCGTTGGCGCTGTCGAAGGCGCCCATCCGCAGCCGTCCGGCGCCCAGTTCGGTCAGGGCGACGAGGTCGCGGCGGGTGGTGTCGAGGCGCTCCAGCAGGGCTTCGGCGTGCGGGAGCAGGGTGCGTCCGTGCTCGGTCAGCCGCACCCCGCGGGCCAGGCGGTCGAACAGCGGGGCGCCCAACTCCGCTTCCAGGGTGGCGATCTGGCGGGAGATCGCGGACTGGGTGTAGCCGAGCCGCTCGCCCGCGGCGGTGAAGGAGCCCAGGTGTGCGACCGTGCGGAAGACGTCCAGCCAAGCCATGTCCATTCCGCATGACTACCATGCCGGACATTCGCTTGTCGCCTGGATCGGGGCTGCCTAGCGTGGCGGCCATGGAAAAGATCGCCTTTCTGGGCCTGGGCCGGATGGGGCGGCCGATGGCCCGTCGCCTCGCCGCCGCCGGCTACCCGCTGACCGTCTGGAACCGTTCCCCGGGCCGCGCCGAGGGCCTCACCGAGGCCGCGAGCCCGGCCGAGGCCGTCGCCGGGGCCGGCATCGTCGTCACCATGCTGTCCGATCCGCAGGCCGTGGCCGAGGTCGCCGGGCAGTTCACGCCCGATCTGGCCCCGGGCACGCTGTGGATCGACATGTCCTCGATCGGCCCGCGCGCCGTCGCCGGCCTGCGCGCCCGACTGCCGCACGGCGTCGCCCTGGTGGACGCCCCGGTGGTCGGCAGTGTCGGCCCGGCGGCCGCCGGCGAGCTGGGCGTCTACGCGGGCGGCGAGGACGCCGACCTGGACCGCGCCGAGCCCCTCCTTTCCCACCTGGGCCGGGTGCGGCGCTGCGGCGGCCCGGGCGCGGGAGCGGCACTGAAGGTCGTGGTGATCGGCGGGATCGTCGCCTCGGTCGCCGTACTCGCCGAAGTACTGTCGGTGGCCGGGGAGTTGGGCGTGGCGCAGGAGGCGGCGCTGGAGGTGCTGTCGAGCGGTCCGCTCGCGGGGGTGGTGGCCCGGGCGCGCACCACGACCTCGGACTTCCCGGTACGGCTGGCCGCCAAGGACCTCGCCCTGGCGGGCGAGCGCCCCCTGCTGTCGGCGGCCCGGCAGGTGCTGCTGGCGGACCCGTCGATCGCGGAGCGGGACCTGTCGGCGGTGGTGGGGGCGCCGCGGGTGGGTTAGCGGGCCGACCGGCCTGCGCGGGCCGACCGGGCCCGCCGGGAGGATCCGGGCCCGCTGGGAGGAACGCCGAGGAGGAACGTCCAGCCCTCGAGCGGGGTGCGGCGGGCGGCTTGGTGGCCGGCGCCGATGGTCGGGCCCGCACGGCGTGCGGTGACATCCTCCTCCGGCTGGAGCCGGAGGATTCCAACCCTCGCGGGTCGGGTCTTCTGCTTCACGGCCGGTTGCCGACCTGGGGTTGCCGGCGAAGGGACGGTGTGCCGCCCATCGGTCTCACACCAGCTCCACAGACCTGACTTCCCGCCAGCCCGGCGGTAGGCCCGGCCGGCTTTTCTCGCCGATCGGGCACCAGGGATGCCACCACCAGTGCCGAGGTGACTACGGGCGGCTACTGGGCGACGGCCCGCCTTGACGGCGAATCGTCGTCACCTGTCCTGCTCCGCAGGAGGACCGTTTCTCCCCCGCAAGCGGGGGGAACCCCCGCCCCCGGCTGAAGCCGGGGGTATCCACGGAGGTATCAGATGACCGCCGCTGTGGTGCCGGCCGCGGTGCCCCGGCTGTCCGTGCCCGCGCAGGCCGCCTGCGCGGTCGACGGCTTGACGGTGCCGCAGATCGGGCCGCTGTCCCGGACCCGCTGAACGCCCCGGCCGGCCGCCACCCCGACGACCCCGAACTGGTCGGCTCCGCGCTCGCGTTCGACACCGTGGTGGACGAGACGAGCTTCGTGGTCGGCCCCGCCCTGGCCGGGGTGCCGGCCTGGGCGGTGCCCCCGGCGGCGGGCCTGGTCTGCGCCGCGGCGCTGATGGCGGTCTTCGGCACGCTGTTCGCGCCGGCCCCGCCGGCTCCCCCGGCGGCGGCGCGCACCACGGCGTCCTGCGGGCGGTGGCGCCGCGGCTCGCTGCTGGTGCTGCTGGCCGTGACGGTGCTACAGGGCGCGCTGTTGGGCGCCACCAACACCGGCGTGCAGCACCTCGCCCGGGGCGACGCGGGCGCCGGCGGCCTGGTCTGGTCGGCGATGGGCGTCAGCAGCGCGGCCGCCGGTTTCCTCCTGACGTCCTTCTGCGCGCGTTTCGACCAACGGCGCGGCTGCGTACGGCCCTGGCGGTGCAGGCGGGGCCCTGTCGCTGCGCGGCGGGCGGCCTGGCCCTGCTGCCGGCCCTCGCACCGGTCCGTCCCCGGCGCTACCGGCCGCACCGGGCACCCGCACCCCGGCACCGGGCGACCGCCCCGTCGGCCCGAGGGCCACCCCGAGCACGGCCCCCAACCCGCCGCACCCGTCAACCGCTGAGCCGGAATTCACCCGATCAGGGGGGCTGGTGTGCACGCCGGGGCAGGCGCCACGTAGCGTCGTCACCGCATACGAAGCAGGGCCGGGGAGGGCGACGGGAGTGCAGGTCATGAGGGTTGGACGGGCCGCCGCGGCACTGGCACTGGCCGCGGTGCTGCTGGTGGCGACGGCGTGCGATACACCCCCGTCCGACAGCAACAGCGACCAGGCCGCCCAGGCCGACGAGGCCGACGACCAGGCGGGCCAGGCCGCGCAGGATCCCGACGGCCGTCCGCTGGCCCTGGTCTACCGCGGCCCGGCGGCCTGCGACGGCTGCCCGGAGGCGGCCCACGACATGCTGGAGCACGACGGCTTCGCGGTGCGCTACATCGGGCCCGCCGAGCGGACCCGCTTCGGCCCGGACGCGCTGTCCGGCGCCGCGCTGTACGTGCAGCCGGGCGGCACCAACGGGCAGGAGGTGTCCACCGCGTGGCGCGAGCTGCAGCGCGACCCGGACTTCTCCCCCGAGCTGGTGCGCGCCTACGTGCGCGGCGGCGGGCACTACCTGGGCCTGTGCATGGGCGCCTACCTGGCGGGCCGGGAACCGGGCTACGGCCTCCTGCCCGGCGACTCCGGCCAGTACATCAGCTCCCCGGACGCCACCGTCACCGACGAGCGGGACCACCTGGTCGACGTCAGCTGGCGCGGGCAGCCCAAGAGGATGTACTTCCAGGACGGCCCCTACTTCGACGTGAACGGCCCGGGCACGGAAGTACTGGCCCGCTACACCAACGACCGGGCCGCCGCCGTGGTCGCCTCCTACGGCGCGGGGCGGGTGGCGGTCAGCGGCCCGCACCCGGAGGCGCCACCGGAGTGGTACCGCGACTACGGCCTGCCGGACGAGTCGCCGACCGGCCTGGCCCTCGGCGAGGACCTGCTGCACACCGTTTCAGTCAACTGATCGGGAGTGGGTCTTGGACCCAGGTCTGATCACCGCGTGCATCCCGAACGGTGGTGGATGCCCGACTGGTCGCCCGCGTTCTCATGGCCCCCGCCCGGGCACGTGCATCGTGTGCACGGTCCGTGACGGGGCGGCGGGTTCCCCCACGCCCCCGGACACCCGGTCCGGCCCGGACGGTCCGATGCCCACGACGATCACTCCGGTCCTCGCGGGACGGCGCCGTCCGTCGCCGGACCGGGTGCCCGACTCACCGTCAGCGGACAGGAACCAGCGCGACGCCTCCCACCGCTCCCGCCACCGGGCCTCGGTCAGGTTCGCCGCCGCCAAGTTGTGCCGGGCGTTCAGCAGCTTCCGCCCGCCGCGCACCACCCGCACACGACCGGCCTCACCATCAGCCCGGACAGCCGCGAACCGGTCCTCCAGCGCCGCGAGCCTGCGGGACTTGACGAACCACTCCCGCCTGGACCGGTAACCACCGGGCACCCGCCCGCTGCCCTTGTGCCCGACCGGCAGCGACAGCCGGTGGCGCGGCATCCGGATGCCCGCCTCCAGCGAATCCAGGTGCGCGGCCTGCCCGCGACGCGACAGTTCCCACTGGTCATGCGTGGCCTTCGTGACCGAACCGGCCCAGCACGACGACGACTCCACGGTCAGGTCACGCTTGCGCGCCGCCCACCTCTCCTTACCGCCGTCCGCGCAGCGCGCCTTCACGTCCTTCGACGCCAAAGCCCCCAGGTGCCCGCCGACCAGCCGCAGCACCCTCCCGTCCTCAGACGTGAGGCCCCTGAGACGCTCCCGGACCGTCACACCCGACGGGCGAGGGCGACGAACGGCCCGTCGATCCGCCGGAGCGTCTTCTTCGGCCCGGTCACGTCATCCCTCCTCCCCGTCAGAGCCACCACCCTCACCCACACCACACTGTCGTCTCATCGATCCAACACAGCGGCATCGAAGACAAACCCATGAACACATATGTGCCCTGAAACGGTCTCAACCCCAAGCAGTTCACCAAGCCCCGCCAGCCCGCCGACGCCCTGACCCCCACCTCGCCCCCGGACCCCGGGCCCCGTTCCCCCACCGCCGCCGGCGCCCTACCCTGCGTCCCATGGACGGACACCGGGAGCCACCCTTCGACCCGGCGGCCGAACTGGCCCGCATCCGCGCCGCCACCGACCGCCTGCTGCGCACCGCCGCCCGCCTGAGCGACGCCGACGTACGGGCGCCCTCGCTGCTGCCGGGCTGGTCGCGCGGGCACGTGCTGACCCACCTGGCCCGCAACGCGGACGGCGGCCGGCGGCTGCTGACCTGGGCCCGCACCGGGGTGCGCACGCCGGAGTACCCGGGCCCGGCCGAACGGGAGGCCGAGATCGAGGCGGGAGCCGGGCGCGGCGCCGCCGAGCTGCTGGCCGACCTGCGCGCCAGCGCGGCCGCCTTCGAGGCCGAGTACCGGCGGATGCCGCCCGGCGCGTGGCGGCACCCGGTGCGGTGGATGCGCGGCCAGGAACGGCCCGCCTCCCAGGCGGCGCACGCGCGGCGGTGCGAGGCGCTGGTGCACCACGTGGACCTGGACGCCGGGTTCACCCCCGCCCAGTGGCCGCCGGACTTCACCCGCGCCATGCTCGCCCGGGTCGCGGCGGCCTTCGCCGCCCGCCCGGACACCCCCGCCGTACGGCTGCGCGCCACCGACACCGGCGCGGCCCACGACCTCGGCGCGGCGGGCCCACGGGCCCCGCTGGCCCGGGCCCCGCAGCACGTCCTGCTGGCCTGGCTGATGGGACGCGCCCCGGCACCCGGGCCGGGACTGCCCGAGCCGCCCTTCCTGTACTGACCCGCGCGCGTTCGCTCCCGCACCGCCGCCGCCCGCACTAGTGCACCCCTGGCGCACCCCGCCGGGCCGCCCGCCTGCGCAAACGCCCTCCCCCACGCCCCGGCGCCGCCCCCGACCCCCCTAGTGCACTAGTGCATCAGTTCCAAGTAACCGCAGGACAGGGCTTGTTGAGCCTCTCGCGTACGGCGTACGGTGCGGGCGTGGAGAACACCGACATCCTCATCTCCGGCGCCGGCATCGCCGGCCCCGCCCTCGCCCACTGGCTGCGCCGCCACGGCTTGCGCCCCACCGTCGTCGAGCGGGCCCCGCGGCCGCGCCCCGGCGGGCAGGCCGTCGACCTGCGCGGCGCCGGACGCACCGTCATCGAACGGATGGGCCTGATGGAACGCGCCCGCGCCCTGTGCGTGGAACAGCGCGGCATCGCCCTGGTCGACCGCCGCGGCCGGCACACCGCCCGGATGCCCGTCGAGCTGTTCGAGGGCGAGGGCATCGTCTCCGAGCTCGAGATCCTGCGCGGCGACCTCGCCGGCCTGCTCCAGGAGGCCACCGACGGCGTCGAGTACCGCTACGACGACACCGTCACCGCGCTGGCCGAGGACGCCACCGGCGTCACCGTCCACTTCGAGAACTCCCCCGCCCGCCGCTTCCACCTGGTCATCGGCGCCGACGGGCTGCGCTCCGCCGTACGCCGGCTGGCCTTCGGCCCCGAGCAGGACCACTACCGCCCGCTCGGCGGCTGCCACTGCTGGTTCACCGTCCACGATCCGGCGCTCGCCCGCACCCTGGACGGCTGGTTCCTGATGTACAACGCCCCCGGCGGGCTGGTCGCCACCGCCCGGCCGGGCCGGCTGCCCGGCGAGGTCAAGGCCTCCCTCGGCCTGCGCCGCGCCCCGCTCACCGTGGAGCACAGCGACGCCACCGCCCAGCGCCGCCTGCTCGCCGAGCGCTTCGCCGGCGCCGGCTGGGAGGTGGAGCACCTGCTCGCGGGCATGGCGCGCGCCGACGACTTCGCCTTCGGCTCCTTCGGCCAGATCCACCTCGAGCGCTACAGCCGCGGGCGCGTCGCCCTGCTCGGCGACGCCGGCTACAGCCCCAGCCCGCTCACCGGCCTGGGCACCAGCCTCGCCCTGGTCGGCGCCTACCTGCTCGCCGGTGAACTCGCCGCCGCCGCAGGCGACTTCACCACCGCCTTCGCCCGCTACGAGGAACTGATGCGCCCCTACGTCACGCGCGCCCAGGAACTGCCGCCCGGCGGCGTGAGGGGCTACGCCCCCGACAGCGCCCTGATGATCCGCCTGCGCGCCGCCTCCATGCGCTGGATGGGCCGCTGGCCGCTGCGCCCCATCCTCGCCGCCCAGTTCGCCAAGGCCGGCGACATCACCCTGCCCGACTACCGTTCCTGAGCTTGCCGGCCATTCCTGGCCGACCCGCCACAATCCGGACACCGGGGTCCGGTGCCCCGCGAACGGTCTTCGGGGGCGCGGGGCCGGGGCCATGCCCGGCGTGCACGCGTCTTGCCCGCCGGTGCGGTGCGCGGCATCCTCAACAGGTGCGGGGTTCATCCCCGCCGGCCGTGGGCGCCGTTCGGGCCCGCCGGGCAGCTCTCTCCACACGACCTCTCCGGTCGTGCGCAGTCACACCAAGGCGACAGCAGCCCGGACGCCGGAGCCACGATCCTCAACCAGGCTGCAGCGCACCGTCGTTCACCCATGGGTGAACAGGCGGCCGGCAACGGCCCACAACCGAATCAACAGTCGCCAACCCGCTGCCCGCCCGCACCGCCTGAGCCCGCCCCCGTCCCCCGTCCCCCGGCCTCCCCCGGCCCGCGGCCCCCGGCTTGCACCTCACGCGACGTCAGGAGGAATGCTCGTGCCATGCACTCCTGCGAAGAACAGACCTGGAAGGTCGGCCCGCTCGCCGAAGCCAGCGGACTGACCGTACGCACCCTGCACCACTGGGACCAGATCGGCCTGCTCACCCCCTCCCGGCGCACCGCCTCCGGCCACCGCGCCTACACCGAGCAGGACCTCGTGCGCCTCTACCAGATCCTCGCCCTGCGCCGTCTGGGCCTGGGCCTGGAGACCATCGCCACCTGCCTGGACGCCGGCATCGACCCGCGGCGGCTGGTGCGCGAACACCTGGCCGCCACCGAAGCCTCCCTCACCGCCCTGCACACCCTGCGCGAACGCCTCGAGCACCTGCACACCGAACTCGCCGCCGAACGCGCCCCCGGCACCGCCGACCTGCTGCGCCTGGTCCAGGCCGTCGGCGCCACCGCACCGGCCGCCGACGAGGTGCTGCGCCGCCACCTCGACGACGACCAGCTGCACGCCCTCGCCGACCACGCCGCCGCCCTCGGCCCCGCCGCCCACTACCTGCTGGAGGTCGAATGGCCCCAGCTCTACCGCCGCGCCGAAGCCCTGCGCACCGCCGGCACCGACCCCGCCGACCCCCGGGTGGGGCGCATCGCGGCCCGCCTGGACGAACTCTCCCGCCTCTTCAGCGGCGGCGACACCACCCTGTCCGCCGCCGTGCGCGCCGCCTGGCGCGAGGACCCGGCCGCCCTCTCCGGCGACCCCACCACCCCCGCCGACGTCTGGGCCCCGCTGCACGCCTTCCTCGACCAGGCCCGCGAGGTGTCCCGGTGACCGATCCGATGCCCCACCACCCGCGCCTGCGCATCAGCCTGCTGAGCACCCTGCCCGTCCTGGCCGTCGCCGCGCTCCTCCTGCCCCCGCTCGCCCTGGCCGGCCTGCTCCCCTGGTCCCTGCTGCCCACCGTGGTCCTGGCCCAGGGCGTCCAGGCCTGGCTGGTCTTCCGCCGCCTGGGCCGCGCCCCGGCCACGCCCTGAAACCGAACCGCCGGCCCGGGGCGGGGCCCCCACCGGGGGCACGGACGCCGGCCCACCAGCGCGGCTGCCGGCCCGGCTCGCCCAACCGCCCCGCCGCCCGCACGGGCCGGGTAGGACGGGTCGGCGCGGGAGGGGCCAGGGCCGGGCGGGCGGACGCCGACCAGGGCCACGGAAACCAGGCCACCACCCCGGAGCGTGCCGGCAGGGCTCACCCGGCTCACCCCAACCGCCCGGGCCGCGCCCCGAACACCGCCCCGGCCACAAGACGGCCCAGGACGGGCCGGCGCGGGGCGGGCCGGCGCCGACCGGGGGCCACGGAAACCGGACCGCCGCCCCGCACCATCGCCCAGGACGCTGGCGACCCGGCCCTCTCCAATCGCCCGGCGCCGCGCACCGGCCAAGCCCGGCCACCGCCCCCAGCACCCCGACTGCCGCCCCGGCCGTGTACCGCAAAGGGCCGATGCGATCAGCGCGCCCCGCTTGCCACCCGCTCCCGTTCGTCCGGCCCGCGCACGGGAGCGCCGGGCAACAGCGCGCCCCTCCCCGGGGGGCCGGGGAAGGGGGCGCAGCAGAGCGAATGGCTCCGGGGGCGCAGCCGCGTGCCGGCCGGTGCCTGGGGGGCGGCCGGGCCGGGTGCCGATACGGCGTCAGGTGCCGGGGCGGTGCCCGGGGGCGCAGCCGCGTGCCGGCCGGTGCCTGGGGGGGCGGCCGGGCCGAGTGCCGATGCGGTGTCAGGTGGCGGGGCGGTGCCCGGGGGCGCAGCCGCGTGCCGGCCGGTGCCTGGGGGGCGGCCGGGCCGGGTGCCGATACGGTGTCAGGTGGCGGGGCGGTGCCCGGGGGCGCAGCCGCGTGCCGGCCGGTGCCTGGGGGACGGCCCGGCCGGGATGGCGAAGCGGTGTCAGGTGGCGGGGCGGTGCCCGGGGCTACTTCGGTGTGCGGGGCTGGTTGAAGCGCAGCATGTTGCCTGCCGGGTCGCGGAAGGCGCAGTCGCGTACGCCGTAGGGCTGGTCCATCGGTTCCTGGAGGACTTCGGCGCCGGCGGCGCGGATGCGTTCGAAGGTGGCGTCGCAGTCGTCGGTGCGGAAGATGACGCCGCGCAGCAGGCCCTTGGCCAGGAGTTCGGCGGCGGCGCGGCGGTCGTCCTCGCAGGCGTGCGGGTCGGCCAGCGGGGGTTCGAGGACGATCTCCACGCCGGGTTGTTCGGGCGAGCCGACGGTGACCCAGCGCATTCCCTCGAAGCGGACGTCGTTGCGTACCTCGAGGCCGAGGACGTCGCGGTAGAAGGCGAGGGCCTTGTCGTGGTCGTCGACGGCGATGAAGCACTGGGCGAGTTCGATGCTCATGCCGGTCACGGTACGGGAGTGGGCCTCAGGTGCGCCGCAGGGGGCGGGTGCGGATCTTGGCGATGCAGGCGGGGATCGGCTCGCCGTGGGCGTGGTCGCGGGCGCGGTAGGCGCTGGGGCTCTCGCCGACCAGTTCGGTGAAGCGGGTGCTGAAGGAGCCCAGGGAGGTGCAGCCGACGGCCGTGCACACGTCGGTGACGCTCAGGTCGCCGCGTCGCAGCAGGGCTTTGGCCCGTTCGATGCGGCGGGTCATGAGGTGGTTGTACGGGGTTTCCCCGTAGGCGGCGCGGAAGCTGCGGGAGAAGTGGCCGGGCGACATCAGGGCGGTGCGGGCGAGCGCGGGCACGTCCAGGGGCTGGTCGTACTCGCGGTCCATGCGGTCGCGGGCCTGGCGCAGCCGGACGAGGTCGGCGAGAGGTACTCGGGTGGGCACGTCAGCCACCGTACCGGTCGGCGCGGACGGATCGTCCCCCGCCCGGCGGCGGTCCGCTCGCGTTGGTCGCGCCGGGCCGACCACCCTGGAGGGTGGACATCGACGCCCCCGGTACCATCGCCGCCCCGGCCGTCCCCGGCTTTGAGGGGCACGGCGCCGCCCCGCGGGCGCCGGGCAACGGGGCGGTGGCGCTGGGGGTGTTGGTCGCGACCGCGCTGGTGCTGCTCGCCCAGGCGGCCAGCGGCAGCGGTTCCCGGCTGGTGCTGCTGCTGGTGTTCCTGCCCGCGCTGCTGGCGGGGCTGGGCACGGTGGCGCAGACGGTGGCCGTCTCGGTGTGGGTGACCGGGGTGGTGGTGGTCCACTCGGCGCTGTATCCGCCGTCGGACCCGGCGGCCCGGCTGGGCATGCTGCTGGGTGTGGTCGCCGCCGAGGCCGCGGTGATCGGGCTGTGCGCGCGGCGGGTGCGGCGCGAGCGCCAGCTGTTCCGGATGCGTCAGAGCGCGGTGGCGCTGCAGCGTCAGCTGCTGCGCCCGCTGCCGGTGCGTACGGCGGAGCTGGATCTGTTCGGGCTGTACCGGCCGGTGGAGGAGGACACCCTGGTGGGTGGCGACCTGTACGACGTCGCCGAGACCCCGCACGGTACCCGGGTGCTGATCGGTGACGTGCAGGGCAAGGGGCTTGGCGCGATCGGTACGGGCTTCGCGGTGCTGAGCGCCTTCAGGGAGGCGGCGTTCCGGGAGGCGGAGCTGACGGCCGTGGCCGACGCGTTGGAGGCGGCGGTCGAGCGGCACAACGCCTACGCCGTGCAGAGTGGCGAGTTGGAGCGCTTCGTCACGGCGACGGTGTTGTGCGTGCGGCGCGGTGGCGGGGTGCGGGCGGTCGACTGTGGCCATCTGGCCCCTTGCCTGGTGCGCGCCGACGGCCGGGTGGAGCCTGTCGCGCTGCCGGGCGGGGTGCCGCTGGGGCTTGCGGCGCTGGTCGGGCAGCCGCGCGCGGTGGGGTGTTTCGGTCTGCCCGAGGGCGGGGTGCTGGTGTTGCTGACCGATGGCATCACCGAGGCCCAGGACGCCTTCGGCGCGTTCTACCCGGCCGAGCGGGGCCTGGCGGAGCTGGCCGGGGTCCCGGCGGCCGAGCTGCCCGGGGCGCTGGAGGGGCGCGCGCGGCTCTGGAGCGGCGGGCGCAGCCGCGACGACGTGACGGTGCTGGTGCTGCGCCGGGCCCCGTGAGGCCGGGGCCCCGGGCTGCGGGTCCGGTCGGGGGCGTTCTAGGGTGGCAGGCATGATCCCCTCCCCGATATCCGGCCCGGTGTCCGATCCCGACGAGGCCCTGCGGGTGCTGCTGGAGGGCAATGCCCGGTTCGTGGCCGGCAGTCCCGATCATCCCAACCAGGACGCCGGGCGGCGGGCCGCGCTCGCGCCGGTGCAGAGGCCTTTCGCGGTGCTGTTCGGCTGTTCGGACTCCCGGCTGGCCGCCGAGATCATCTTCGACCGGGGTCTGGGTGACCTGTTCGTGGTGCGCACCGCCGGGCACGTGACCGGTGCGGAGGCGCTGGGCAGCGTCGAGTACGGGGTGGCGGTGCTGGACTGTCCGCTGGTGGTGGTGCTCGGTCATGACTCCTGTGGCGCGGTGGCGGCGGCGCTGGCGTCCCTGGAGGGGGGCAGGCTGCCGGGCGGCTTCGTGCGGGACGTGGTGGAGCGGGTGACGCCGAGCGTGCTGTCGGCGCGGGCGGCGGGTATCGAGGATCCGGACGCGATCGTGGACGAGCACATCCGTCAGACCGTGGACCTGTTGCTGGAGCGTTCCCAGCTGCTGGCCTCCCGGCTGGCCGAGGGGCGGCTCGCGGTGGTGGGACTGTCGTACCGGCTGCACGACGGCCAGGCCCGTACGGTCGCCGCCCGCGGCGTGAGCTGACGGCGGCGCGAGCTGACGGCGGCGACGGCGGGCGACGGTGCGAGCTGACAGCGGCGGCGTGGGCTGACAGCGGCGACGGCGGGCGACGGTGCGAGCTGACAGCGGCGGCGTGGGCTGACGGCGGCGACGGCGGGCGACGGTGCGAGCTGACAGCGGCGGCGTGGGC